>JBDKVB010000069.1 GCA_039679385.1 Armatimonadia bacterium
CGCCGCGTATGGCTGGGCTTCGCCTCCGGCTGCCCGGTGCAGGACCTGTGGCGGGACCTGCTACAGCGCCTCCAACCACCACTAGAACCCACCGCCATGGCCAGGTTCATGAATAATGCGGGCTAGAACGCCGGCATCGGGAACGCAGACGCCGTCCAGGCCGTTGCGGGTCTAGGGCAGGGCCTTTCGGCGGTGCCAACCGAGCGCTGGTCCTGGAGGGTGCATCCATCCTCCGTCGCACCGACCGCCCTGAGGACGCCCAGGTGCCCGGACACACGCGACCCCGGGAAGGCAGAGGAGGCGAGAGACGATAGCTGAGGAGCCGAGGACTACGGGGCCATACGACTAATGGCTGACGGCGGAGTTAGCCCGGCTTCAGGCGACCGGGCAAGGCCAACCGCCGAGAATCGTCCTGATCGCTGGACTGCAGAAGCACGCTGGTCTCGGCCTCAGGCAGGCTAAGGAGGTGGTCGAAGACTACGGTCGGCGGAACGCCCTGACCTGGGGTGCTGCCGGCTCGGTGGGATCCATCCCCTGGATGGTCGCCCTCCTGCTGGCAATGGTCGTCACTGCCTATCCCCTTCTCCGCACGACGGCGCAAGGAGAGTAGCCGGATCTCTGGTCGGTGGCATTCACGGGATTCGCGACCGTGGTCTACGTGGTGCTCCTGGTCCTCGAGGTCCGCAAGTATCTGAAGGGGCGGAAAGCGTCCGGGACTTCGGGTGGCCCGAGGAACCTCGCTAAGCCTTGACGCGGCATAGCGACCGGAGTGAATGGCATAAACGACATGAAGCGGACGATACGTGACAACCACGGGGAGAACGACAAGCCGGCAGTCGCAGCTGTTGTCGCGGCGGACGGATACGCGTTCATCATCCTCTTTGGACGAACGTGCCACGTCCTTCAGCCTGGTCCCCAACTCTCACATGATCCGCGCGTCTTCCGTCATCGCCGTCATTGCCGATCAGCCCCTTGGCCAGTTTCCTGCACACTGGCATAACACAAATGGCGGAATCGATTCGTGCCTTCCGCCGTGCGGTGTGGAAGCTGCTATAGGGATCGCCGCCCGGAGGCCACCATGTCGGATTCGGGGGAGGCGAGGTCTGGATCACCATACTGAGGTGGCGGGGGGGAATGCCTTTTCTTATGTCCGATGGGACTGGCCCAGAGGGACGGACGGGGCGACCTTCGGTCTGGCTGAGCTGAGCCCGGCAGGTATCCTGGGTGGCCGCCGCGAAGCAGCCCCACATCAATACCCGCTGCGGGGGACCTTGTCGTCCTTCCTCGGGCGGGAGTAGGGGGGCGCAACATGGTCGAGAAGCTGATCCGCCTGGAGCACACCGGCGTGTTCGAGAACGCCCTCCCCAAGGGTGCCATCGAGTTCGCCCGCTGCACCATCATCTACGGCGAGAACGGCAGGGGGAAGACCACGCTCTCGCACCTCCTGCGGTCCCTCTGCACCGGCGACTGCGGGTGTCTGAGGCCACGGGCCACGATCGGGGCTAGCAGCCAGCCGAGCGCTGAACTGCTCATCTCCGGTAGTCACCACTCGCTCAAGGGTTACACTTGGTCACCTCCACGTGCCGGGATCTCCATCTACGATGCGGAGTTCGTCAGACGTAACGTGTACTCTGGGTCTGGCGTCACCGCCGAGCACAGGAGCAACCTCTGCAGGTTCGTTCTCGGCGAGGAGGCGGTGGAGCTGGCAGACAAGGTGGATGTCCTGAATGACGATGTGACGAAGGCAAACAGGGCCATCGCCGAGGCGGAGGCCGCCCTGGGGCCGCTCGTTGGGAGGGACATGACGATCGACGAGTTTCTGGGGCTCCCCAGCGACCCGGAGATCGACGTCAAGATCGCCTCCGCTCAGAAGCTGGTCGATGCGGCGACCGACGCCCAAGAAGTCCTGAAGCACGCCGGTCTCGTCAGAATCGAGATCCCACCCGTCCCCACCACCGCCGCTGCAACTTTGACCGAGACCATCGAGGGTCTCTCTGCCGACGCAGTCGTGATGGTTAGAAGGCACGTGTCGGAGCATCTGGGCGAGGGTGGGGAGGTGTGGCTGAAGACCGGGGTGGAGTACCTGACGGACGATCGTTGTCCCTTCTGCGGTCAGCAGACGGAGGGCGTGGCCCTGCTCGACGCCTTCCGCAGGTACTTCGACGAGGGCTACGAGACCCTCGTATCGAGGGTCAAGGCGGAGTGTCACAGTCTGGCGACACCATACTCCGAGCCCAAGCTCAGCGGTCTCAAGACGATGCTGGCTGCGAACGCGGCCGCAAGGGAATATTGGGCGAAGTACACGACCGTCGCAGCCATTCCGATCGCTCTGGATGCTCTCGATGCCCTGTGGCGACAGGTTGCCGAGCAGTTGCTTCCGCTCTTTGCCGAGAAGCTGGCGGATCCGTCCAATGTCGTGGCCTCCGCAGAAGCGATGGCGGCGGTGGCGGCGTCGCATGCCACGGCGGCGGGTGCGGTGGCGAGCTACAACGAGCAGGTGGACGATATCAACGGGGCCGTCACGAAGCGCAAGGAGGATCTGTTGGCTGGGGACGCCGGCACCCACGCCGCCTCGCTACGGCGGAGGCAACTCCACAAGCGGCGGTGGGACGAGGGCGTGGTGCGACAGTGCGAAGCCGTTCAGAAAGCGAGGACGCTGAAGAAGGAGAAGGAGCGTGCGAAGGCGACCGCCAAGGAGGCTCTCGACAAGCACGTTCAGGAGTTCGCCGAGGGGTACCGGGGGGCGATCAACGACTTCCTGACCAAGTGCGATGCGGCGTTCCGAATCGAGGGTCTCAAGGCGACGTTCACGGGAGGGGATGCCCGCTCGGACTACAGCATTGGGCTGTTCGGCAAGACCATCACTGCCTCTGCGAAGCCCGGCGATGATCCCCATTTCGACACCGCCCTGAGCGAGGGCGACAAGCGTGCGCTGGCCTTTGCCTTTTTCCTTGCGAGAATGCAGCGGGACCCCAATACAGGTCGCAAGATCGTCGTCCTCGATGACCCGGTGGCGAGCCTTGACGCACACAGGCGGCGGCACACCATCGACGTGATGGTTGAGCTTGCCACCAAGTGTGGGCAGCTCATCGTGATGACCCACGATCCGCACTTCGCACGCGACGTCTCGAAGAGGATCACGCAGGCGGGTATGGCCAAGGAAGGTGGGCTCGTGACGCTCGGAATCCGACGGTCCGGGCCGTGGAGCGTCATCTGTGAGTGCGATCCCTCGGAGATCTGTCAGGTGGCCTACGAGGCCAGCGTCGAGGATCTACATGTTTTCGCAACGGACCCGTCGTCGGTCCCTGCCCTGGACGCGGTACGCAGCATCAGGCCAGCGATCGAGGGTCTCCTGCGGATCAAGTACCCGCTCGAACTGAAGGGGAAGCGGCAGGTCGGCGAGATGATCAAGGCAATAGATGAGTGCACCGAGGGCAGTCGCCTGGCCGCCGTGAAGGATCAGGTAAAGGAGTTGTACGCCGTGACGGGCTATGCCACCGACTACATCCACATTGATGAGCCGCACTCACTGGTAGTGCCACAGGAGGGCGAGGCGGCTGGCTATGTGAGGCGAGCTATCGCGCTTCTCGACGTTCTGTGACGCTATCGCAGAGGAAGCCGAGGGACGGGACCACGCACGTGGGGAGCCACCCCTCACCCCCTGCCGAGCAGGCAGCCGATTGGGTCCGAGATGACGTACACGATGAGAATCACGATCAGGATGACGACGTAGCAGCCGCAGCCCGCCCTCTCTCTCGCAGCCGCACCGCTGCCGAGGTAGGGGAACTGTGCGGCGTGGTTGCCGGGGCTCCATGCGGGCTGGCGCGTGCATCCCAGACAAAACAAAACGGCTCTGGGAGGTATCCCAGAGCCGTCGGTTGGACTTTGGTAGCGCGGGGAGGATTCGAACCTCCGACCTCAAGGTTATGAGCCTTGCGAGCTACCAGACTGCTCCACCGCGCGTCGGTAGGTCGTATTATAACGACCCCGCTCGATCCTGTAAAGCCTGATTTCCCAAGACCCCGCCACAGGCCCTCGTGCCGCCTGCCTTGCTTGACTTTTGCCCACCCCTATGTTACCTTCGGCGCGGGTTCCAGACCCGTCGGTATGAGCCATCGTAAGGCTCCGTAGGAGGAGCGAATTGATGATTGGCCGGGGTTGCCACTTCTGGCGACGGCGCGCGCTCTTGGTGTGCGCCTGTTGCGTCCTGCCCGGTCTATTCCCCGCCCTGGCCTTCTCCCGCCCGGTCGTCGCCATCACCCGCCCCGCAGATCAGGCCGTACTGTATGGCGATACCACCGTCGAGGTCGCCTTCCGCAGCGATTCCATGCGCCCCATCGTCCGCCTCGACCTGCTCCTGGATGGTCGCGACCTCCAGTCGGACCCGCTTCCGACGCCGCTGCTTGAAGGCCAGCGCACGCTGCAGCTACCCTCGGCTGCCCTCGCACCCGGCACCCATCGTCTGACCGTGCGAGCTTTGGATACGCTCGGTGATGTGGGCACCGGCGAGGTCAATGTGAGTTCGCCGGGCGGCGCCGCAGGCGGAGTCGACGTGATTCCGCCCGCCGTCAGCATCTACTACCCCGCGCAGGGGGCGACGGTCTCCGGCTTTGTCACTGTCCGCGCCGAGGTCAACGATAGCTCGGCGATCCGTGTCGTGATGTTCTATGTGGACGGCAAGCTGCACACCGTTCGCATGAACGCGCCGCCTTTCACCGCCGAATGGGACACGCGCCGCTTCCAGGACGGCACGCATGTGCTGGAGGCTCGAGCCAAGGACTCGGCGGACAACGAGGGGAACGCAGCACCCGTAACGGTGATCGTGCAGAACCGTGTTGCTGCACCGACACCGGCTCCCACTCCCGTGAGCGTTCCCGGACCGACGACGATCCCGACGCCGGGCGTCAGCGGTCCGATTGCGAGCGGCAGTCCGGCTGTGGTCATCCCGGTCGTCGTGGCACCGCCGACGACTGCGGGCGGAACGGGCGAGCCCGCTGTGGTGATCCCGGGCCCGGTTCCCGTCACACCTTCGCCCGTGGTGGCCATGCCCCCGGTCGAGACGGGTACCGTGCCAGGCCCGATCGTGGCTGCAACCGGCCCGATCGGCACGCCTGTTGGCGCACCGGCGCCGGTCACTCCGGTTCCGGCTGCGCCTTCCACCGACCTGCATGTTCCGGCGGTCGAAGCGCCGACGCTGGCCTCGGCCGGTACTGCTCTTGCGCCACCGGCTGGTGCCTCTGAGGAGCCGAAACTGGCTTCGGCCGGATCCATGCTTCCGGCTCCGGTGGCGACTGTAGCTCGGCCCGACACGACAGTGGCCGAACCTCAGACAGCAGCTCCCGAGGGTACGCCCATGCTGCCGACCGTGCAGCCATCGGGCGACCCTCTGACGGCGCCTGCCGGCGAGCTTCCCGTGCCTGCTCCGATGCCGCCGATGACGCCGGCTCTCGGGTCCTTGCCGGAGCCGCCCGCTCCGGAGCCTGAGCCGGTGGCTACGCCGACCGAAGGCACTGCACCGACAACCGGCACTGCACCGACAACAACCACTACGCTGGCGGAGGCCCCTGCACCGGCAGCAAGCACCACGCCGGTTGAGGTCACCACGCCGACGGCAGTCAGCGCTCCTGTCGAGAGTTCTGCATCTGTGGCGGTAGAGACTCCTGCAGCAACCTCGACCCCGGCGGTCGCACCTCCTGTAGAAGCGGTTGCGACGCCGCCTGTATCGCCCGAGTTGCTTGCGACGGCGCCCATGGGCACCACGGACGCTGCACCGGAGCCCAGGGTTCTGGTGCCGGGCCTGGTGAAGCCGACGGTAGACCTGTACAAGGAAGGGCCGCAGGCGGCTGTGCCGGACCTGAGCCTCGGGGCGGCAGGAACCTCCGAAGCGCCGGCGTCTGTGGTCGTTTCCGTGGAAAACCATGTGGAAAACCCGGCGAAACCTGTGGAAGAACCGGCGGCTACCGGCTCAACCACCGCCGTAACGCCGGTTGCAGCGGTCCCTGAGGCGCCTGCTTCCGAGAGCAGTACCGTCGAGTTCCGGCGCATCAACGGTGGCCCGAGCACTCCGGCTGCATCAGCCGCACCCGAAGGGGCTGCACCGGTAGCGCGCTCTCCGCGTACCCATCGACTGACGGCCGCCGATGGTCGCGCACTGGCGAAGGCCACCATGACGTATAATGGGCGTGCGCTCCCTGTGGAGGCACGGCCGGAAGTGCGTCAGGGCGTCCTGATGATCTCCCTGAAGCACATCCTTGAGGCCGCCGACGGTGCGCTCTATTGGTTTGCCTCCGAGAAGATTGCCCGGGCGGTAACCGAGAAGACGGACCTCTCGGTGCGTCTTGGCAGTGCCCGTGGCGCAGTGAACGGCAAGAGCCGTGAGCTTGCCGCAGCACCCGTGCTGAAGGACGGCCGGATCCTCGTGCCGCTGGAGTTCGTCGCCGAGGCACTGGGGATGACCGTTGAGTTCGACCCCGACGCAGAGCGAGTTCTGGCCACCGGGCCAAGCAAGACTCAATAGAGGCGCCTACTGACGGCGCGACCCGCAGCCCCATGCCACCGCTGGGGCTGCTTCGACACCGGTGGGCCCTGAGTGGAGCCCACGGTTCGCCAACCTAACCTGGGAATGAGGACTGACGCATGGACCACGTAGAGCCTTTCTTGTTCGGCACCCAGCGCATCAATGAGCAGGGGCACCTCGAGATCGGCGGCTGCGACACCCTCGATCTCGCTGCCGAGTTCGGAACGCCCCTGTACGTACTCGATGAAGCCCTCGTGCGTCGTACCTGCAATGCCTATGTGACCGAGTTCGGCAAGCGCCTCGAGCGCGTTGAGATCGCCTATGCCGGCAAGGCCCTGCTGACCACTGCCCTGTGCCGCATCGTCGGGCAGGAGGGCATGGCGCTGGATGTGGCGAGCCCCGGCGAGCTGCACACGGCCCTCAAGGCCGGGTTCCCGGTCGGGCACATCAAGATGCACGGCAACTTCAAGTCCGATATGGCCCTGGCTATGGCGTTGGAGTGCGGCGTCGGTCGCGTTGTCGCCGATAGCCTCAGTGAGCTGGAGCGCCTGTCGAAGATGGCTGTGGAGATGGGCAAGAAGGCCGACGTCCTCATCCGCGTCGGCCCCGGGATCAAGACCCAGACCCACAGCTACATCCAGACCGGCCAGGCGGATAGCAAGTTCGGACTGAGCATCGCCTCCGGAGCGGCGATGGAGGGCATCAAGCTCGCGCTGAGTCTGCCCGGCATCAACTTGCGTGGCCTGCATTGTCACATCGGTTCCCAGCTCTTCGGCCTGGACTCCTACGCCCGGACCGTCGAGATGATGACGGAGTTCATCAAGCTCGTGCGGGCGCAGACCGACTGGGTCTGCGACGAGCTGGATCTCGGCGGCGGCCTGGGGATCGCCTACACTCTGGAGGATGCGCCACCCTCCGTCGCTGAGCTGGCCGAGGTCATCTGCGCGGCGCTGAAGTCGGCCGCGGAGGCCCAGGGCCTGCCGCTGCCCAAGCTGATTCTGGAGCCCGGGCGCTCCATCGTCGGTCCGGCGGGAACCACTCTGTACACGGTTGGGCCCGTCAAGGTCATTCCCGGCGTTCGCACCTATGTCTCGGTCGATGGCGGCCTGTCCGACAACCCGCGCCCGGCGCTGTATGAGGCCGAGTACACCGCTCTCGTGGCCAACAAGGCCAACCAGCCCGCGACGATTCCGGTGCGTGTCTCCGGGTCACACTGCGAGACGGATACCCTGATCCCCGAGACGCCGCTGCAGCCGGTGGAGGAGGGCGACATCATCGCCGTCTTCTGCACGGGTGCCTATAACCATGCCATGGCGTCGAACTACAACCGGTTCCGCCGACCGGCCATGGTAGTGGTGATGGACGGCAAGGCAGACCTCATCTACGAGCGCGAGACGCTCGACGATCTGGTTGCCCACGATGTGATTCCGGACCGCCTGCGTTAGGGCCCTGGGACGCCGGCCTCGTCGCTTCGGGCCGGTAATGCAGCACCTGGCTGTGATTTGCAGTGCGGCAACGACTGGAACAATGGCTGGGCGAGGACGAGACGCGGCTGCTGGAGCAGGCCGGCAGGCTGGCCCACGAGGCGGGAATGCGCCTCTACCTGGCCGGCGGGTCGGTCCGCGACATCCTTCTGGGGTGTCCGCATCAGGACTGGGACCTGGTTGTCGAAGGTGATGGACTTGCCCTGGCTCAGGCTCTTGGTGAGGCTTGGTGTGGGCGGTCTACCCTTCACGATCGCTTCCTGACGGCCAGAATCGAGCTCGACGGCGAGACGCACTTTGATATCGCAACGGCACGGACCGAGACCTACCCGCGTCCGGGAGCGCTACCTGTCGTAACGCCGGCGTCGATGGAGGAGGACCTCTGGCGGCGGGATTTCGGCGCCAATGCGCTGGCGGTCGCCCTGGGGCCGGACGACTGGGGCGATGTGCTCGACCCCACCGGCGGCATCGACGACCTGCGGCGCAGGATCATCCGGGCGCTGCATGACCGCAGCTTCTGGGACGATGCCACGCGTATCGTCCGTGCCGTCGGCTTCGAGCAGCGTCTCGGTTTCGCCATCGAGCGACACACGGAGGCCTGGATCCGCGAAGCGGCGGCCCATGGTGCGCTGCAAACCGTCTCGACGGAGCGCCTGGGTGAGGCCATCCTGCCCTTGCTGTCCAACTCCGTGGGACCCCAGGTCCTGGCCAGGGGCCATGAGTTGGGGATCGCCCGCGCGCTGGGCGTGCGAGTGGCCTTCAGTCGGCGTGCCCTGCGTGCCCTGCGAGAAGTCCCGGCGGCTCTGAAGGCGCTGGGAGAAGCGGGTGATCCGCGCGCCCGGGCGGTGGCTTGTCTGGTGGCGCTACTCCTGGGACGGAGCGTTGAAGCCGTCCAGATGATTGAGCGGCTGCACCTGGACCGGCCCACAGCACGCGAGTTGCGGGGCGCTGAACGAGCCCTGCGAACCTGGCCCGAGGGTTTCAGGCCCGAGGCACGGCCCGGAGATCTGTGGGCCCAGTTACGCGAGGCCGACTTCGGGGCGGTCACGATGCTGTGGCTGGCGAACCCGTCCCCGACGGTGCGTAAGGCTCTCGTGAGCTTCTGGCAAGACCTGCGGCCGACCAAGCCTGACTTTGACCTGGACGACCTCCGAGCGCTGGGCTTCCGGCCCGGAGTGCTCTTCGGTGAGGCGGTACAGGCGGCACTGCGGGCCAAGCTCAACGACCATGCTGGTCGCGAGGACCAGCTATCGGTCGCTCAGGACGTGCTGCAGAGCCCTCTTGAGATGTGAATCTGTTCACTTCGTTCGATTTGGCCTTGAGGTTGGCGGATCCCACCTATGCCCATCTTCCAGATGCTCCAGTCGGGGCACTTCAGTATCGCTGGCTTTCTGACGTGGCTCCTGGCCTTGGTGGTCGGGATCACCGTCCACGAGTTCGCCCATGCCTACCGGGCCGACCGGGCCGGTGACCCGACACCACGGGCCAATGGGCGCGTGTCCCTCAACCCCTTGGATCACTACGATCCGGTCGGGACGACCCTGATTCTGCTGTTCGGTTTCGGCTGGGGTAAGCCGGTGCCGGTGAACCACTTCTTGTTTCGCAACCCCCGGCGCGACGAGATCATGGTATCCTTGTGGGGTCCGCTGTCGAACCTGATCACCGCTACCGTGCTCGCGATCCCGATCCGCTTCGGGGTGGCCGGAGTATACACACCGGTCCTGGTCGCCATCCTTGAGCTCCAGCTCATCCTGGCGGTGTTCAATCTGATACCCGTCTATCCTCTGGATGGCTCGCACATCCTGTCGGCCCTGTTGCCGGCGGAGCAGGCACGGCGTCTGGATGCCGCCTATGCCCAGTATGGCCCGCTGTTGCTGGTGGTCGTCGTCATGGTCGCCGGTCAGTTCGTCTGGCCCGTCGTGGGAATGCTGCTGAGGCTCCTGCTCGGACCGCTCGCCTAGACGAAAGGGACACGGAGGAAGACGAGAGACGAAGCCGGCACGGCGTGGGGGCGCCGGTGGCACTGCACCTCAGAGGATCGCGGCAACCAAGATTGCACTCGGGCAGGGATACCACGATGATCCAGCGCGCCGTCGTGCTGTGTGCCGGAGAGGGGAGCCGTCTGAGGCCCCTGACCTTTGCCAAGCCCCCACACCAGCTGCCGGTTGCCGGGAAGCCCATTCTCGGCTGGGCTCTTGAGGCCCTGCATGAGGCCGGCGTCCGTGAGGTCGCTCTCATCGTCGGCCACCATGCCGAGGCCATCCGCCAGTATGTCGGCCTGGGTGACGCCTTCGGTCTCGACGTGCAGTACATCCACCAGCTTCAGCCCCTGGGGATCGGCCATGCGGTGAGTCTGGCGCGTGATTTCGTCAAGGGTGAGCCCTTCCTGGTCTACCTGGGCGACAACCTCTTTGAGCACGGGCTGACGGGCTTCGTCGACAGCCTCCGGGGCAACGACTGGGATGCTGCGCTGCTGCTCAAGAGCGTCGAAGACCCCAGACGTTTCGGGGTCGCCGAGGTCGAGGGCGAGCGCATCCTTCGGGTGCTCGAAAAGCCTGCCGATCCGCCCAGCGATCTTGCCATCGTGGGCGTCTACGCCTTCCATCCGACGGTCTTCCAGGCGATCTACGAACTGGAGCCCTCGGCGCGTGGCGAGGTCGAGATCACCGATGCCATCCAGCAGATCATCAAGTCCGGACGTCCGGTCCGCTGGAGCAAGATCGAGGGGCTGTGGGAGGATGCCGGCGAGCCGACGGCACTTCTCCGGGCAAACCGCGAATGGCTGCTGCGACTGCCTTCACTGGTGCCGGCCAGCGCTCTCGACAACAGCACTGTCGAGGGCTACGTGGGGATCGAGCGTGGAGCCCGGGCCATCAACTCGAAGCTCCTCGGCCCTTGCCGCATCGGGCGCAACAGCGTGATCGAGAACTCGGTGATCGGCCCAGACGTGACCATCGGCTCCGGCTGCGAGATCAGCAACACCCGCGTGTCGAACTGCGTCATCCAGCGCAACAGCCGCGTGCGAGACCTCCCCGGCGGGCTGATCGACTCGGTCCTGGGTGAGAGTGTCGAAGTCCAGGGACGTCCCGACGACGGCGACAGGCCTTTGAGCCTGCTGCTCAGCGACATGGCACACGTGATCGCCCGCTAGGTGCCACACGAAAGCATCATCATCCCCGGCCTCCGGGCCGTTTCTGATGGGTTCCAATGGTTGTTACCGCCAAGCCAGAAACCGAACAGGGCACGCAGTACACCGGTTTCCCGGTGTCGGTCGAGGTCTTCGCCGGCCCTCTCGACCTGCTCCTGCATCTTGTCCGCAAGCAGGAGGTCGAGATCGCCGAGGTGCAGATCGCGACGATCACTGACGACTACCTGCGCTACCTGGAGGCGCTTGCCGAGATCAAGGTAGACCTTGCCGCCGACTTTCTCGTCATGGCCGCAAACCTCATGTGGCTCAAGTCGCGATCACTCCTCCCGCGGCAGGAGGAAGAGGCCATCGAGGAAGCGCTGGAAGAGGAGTTCGTGCACAGCGAGGAGGAGCTCAAGCAGCGCCTGGAGGAATACCGCAGCTACAAGGAAGCTGCCGTCCTGCTGGCCGAGTCGCGCAACCTGCGGCAGCGGGTCTTCCTGCGCTCCCTCTCCGAGGGCGACGAGATCGGCAGCGGGTACGTACCGCTGGCCGATGTGTCACTGTTCGACATGGTATCCGCGATCCAGGAGATGCTCGAACGCACCAAGGATGCGCCGGTCGGGTACGTGCGTCCGGCTGAGGTGACGGTTGCCGATTGCATCGAGAACGTGGTACTCCGACTGCAGGCCTCCCCGGATCGGAGCTGCAGCTTCGTGGACCTGTTCGATACGCCCACGACCCGTGTGATGATCATCCTCGTGTTCCTGGCGACTCTTGAACTGGTGCGACGGCGACGCCTCCGTCTGGCCCAGGGCCTCAACGCTCGTGAGATCATGGTGCAGCTTACCGACTAGCACCTTCGCACGCGCAGGACCGTCGACTCCCTTCAAGCCGTCTCCATCAGGTGCAACTCATTCTCCACGTCGTCGCATCTAGCTGCGCGCGACTCACGTGCCTTCAGAAGCGAACTGTAATGAGCGAAGAACGCGATCAGGTCAACGCCCTGGAATGCCTCCTCTTTGCTGCCAAGGAGCCGGTGCCGCTGGCGAGACTGGCCGAAGTGCTGGAGTGCGAGGTCACCGACCTGCTCCCTATGCTGGCGTCCCTGGACGAGGCACGCGCCGAGACGGGCCTGCAGGTAACGCACCTCGCCGGTGGCTATGCGCTGGCGACACGCCCCAAGTATGGCGACTACGTGCAGCGGCTGCTGCAGCCCGATCCCGAACGCCTCTCGATCCAGGCTCTCGAGACCCTGGCGATCATCGCCTACCGCCAGCCGATGACCAGGCCCGAGGTGGACGAGATCCGCGGTGTGAACTCCAGCGGCGCCGTCACGAGCCTGATCGAGAAGGACCTCGTGCGGGTCGCGGGCCGCAAGGATGCGCCTGGTCGTCCCTTCCTGCTACAGACGACCGCGCACTTCCTGTCGGTCTTCGGCCTCAAGGACCTCACGGATCTGCCCGACATCAGCGAGCTGCGGCACGCCATGGAGGAGCAGTACGCCCGCAAACAGGAACGCGAAGCGGCCGGGGAGGAGGCAGCCTCGCCGGGGGAGAAGGAAGACGCTGACGCTGCGGAGGAGACGGATTCCGCGGCTCAGACAGCGGAGGGCGATTCCGCACCCGAGGTGTCACCCGCACCGCAAAGCTCCGACGAAAGCACCACAGCCCCGCACACCGATCAGGGGGGTGACGGACCATCAGCAGCCGCGCAGCCGCCCACCGAAGCTTCCTGATCGTCCCCTTCCTTGCCGCACTGTTTGTAGCTCTGAGCTGCAGCGGGATCGGCCATACAGCGCCTCCGCCGCCCATCACTGCCCAGGCGGCCATTGTGATCGATGCGCAGGATGGAACTGAGCTGTGGTCCTTCAACGCCGACCGTCGGATGTACCCCGCAAGTCTGACCAAGATGATGACGGGCGCCCTGGCCTGTGAGCAGAACCAACTGGACCGCGTGGTCACCATCTCGCAACGTGCGGAGAACGTCCCGGAGACGGGCATCGGCCTCAAGGCCGGTGAGCGACTGACCGTGGGTGACCTGGCCCGGGCGGCCTTGATCTGGTCGGCCAACGATGCGGCCCTGGCCCTGGGCGAGGCTGTGAGTGGGAATGTGGATAGCTTCGTCGCCCTGATGAACCAGCGGGCACGCGAGTGGGGAGCCGTGAACACCCACTTCGTCAACCCGCACGGCCTGCACCAGAGCGACCACTATACGACTGCGAGGGACTTGGGCATCCTCGCGACCCGCGCCATGACCTTGCCGAGCTTCCGGCAGATCGTGAACACGCGCTCGGTCGTCATGATGCGACCCGTGGGTGCGCCGGCGGTCCGGGAGGGTGAAGGTGACCTGGGTGCGCCTCCGGCCGGGCCGGTGCAGACCCGGGAGCGCAGAATCTTCACCAATCGCAACCGTCTCCTGTTGTCCTGGGATGCCTGCGATGGCGTCAAGTCCGGCTACACCCGCCAGGCAGGGCGCTGTCTTGCCGCCTCGGCAACGCTCAAGGGCTGGCGGGCGATCGTGATCGTGCTCAATGCGGTCCAGGCCACCGAGGACTGCCGCCACCTGCTGCAGTGGGCGCATGAGAACTACGAGCAGCGCCTCATCCTGAAATCCGGAGAGGGCCACTGGGAGCTGCCGGTGGAAGATGGGGCAAGCGCGAAGGTACCGGTGGTTGCCGGCAAGAGCCTGCAGATGCTGGTGCCCAAAGATGCCGCGTGTCCTCAGCCACAGGTCCGCGTGCTCGGCCAGACGGTGACGGCTCCGGTGCAGCGCGGGGCGACCGTGGGAAAACTGCAAGTGGTGGTACAGGGCGCCATCCGCGGAGAAGCTCCGCTGGTGACGGCCCAGTCGGTTGAGCTCGGACTATGGGGACGCGTGAAGCGCTATACCATACCGAGCCAGATGGATACGGGGCTGCTTTGCCTCGCTGTGGGAGTGTTGCTGTTTGGAACGGCTGCAAAAGCTACTCGCTCGCGCCGGCGTCGCTTCCCGTCGCGCCGCCGAACAACTGATCGTGCAGGGACGGGTGACGGTCGACGGGACAGTAGTGAACCAGTTGGGGAGCAAGGCGGATCCGGCGACTAGCGAGATCGCGGTGGACGGAAAGCTTATCACCCTCGCTGAGCGCGTCTACGCCCTGATGCTCAACAAGCCTGCCGGCTACCTGTCCACCCGCGAGGATGACCGTGAGCGACGAACCGTAATGGACTTCGTCGACCCCTCCTTGCGCTCGCTCTTGTACCCCGTGGGGCGTCTCGACTTCAACAGCACCGGCCTCATCCTGCTGACGAATGATGGGCCCCTGGCCTTCCGCCTCATGCACCCCTCGTACCATGTTCCGAAGACCTACCTGGTAACGGCGAGTGCACCACTCAAGGAAGCGGAAGTCGAGGCCCTGCGCGCCGGTGTTGAACTGGAGGATGGGCCGACGGCGCCGGCCGAGGTGACCGTCCATCCGACGCAGCCTTGCTGGTTGACGATTGTGCTCCGTGAGGGCCGCAAGCGGCAGATCCGGCGGATGCTCCATGCCGTCGGCCATGAGGTCGAGAAGCTGCATCGTGTGGCTCTCGGGCCTCTGTCTCTGGGCGATCTGGAGCCCGGGCAGATACGTCCGCTAACGGCCGCCGAAATGAAAGCCCTGCGTGCCGCCGTCGACCTGGAACCATGAAAAAGCAGGATCGGCAACTCCCCTCGGTATCGCCGTGGATAGTGTGGCCGGCCGTCGTCCTCGCGACGGCGACCGGCCTTGCTGCTGCCCTCCTCCTGTGGCTGAAGCTCCTGCCTCTGGGCGACCCGTTGCTCTGGATCTGGAAGCAGCGCGAGACCCTTCAGTTGCCCTTCCCGTGGACTGTCCCCGCTGTGGTAGTCCTCCTGGTGATTGCGCTCCTGGCGCTCGACACACTCCGGTCCGGCAAGTCTCCTCGTGGCTCCACCTGTGCCTGGATGGTCGTCTGCCTGACGGTGGCCACGGGCACGCTCATGACCACCATGATCACTGACGAGCCGGAGTACCCCGTTCGCGCCGCGGCGTCGATCCTCGGATACATGTCTATGGGCTACTACCAGGAGGCCACGCGGGTAGTCGATGTGCGCCAGTACCTGGCCGACGTGCCCGGTCGCACCACCTTCCTGAAGGTGCCGGAGCGTGTCGGCACACACCCACCGGGACCGGTCCTGCTGTTCCGGGCCGCACGCGAGTGGCTACTGAGTCACCCCGTCACCGTCTCTCGCCTCGAAGGTCTGCTGCAGAACTGGTCCGGCGGGAATAACCTGCGCAACGTCCTGAACATCGCCCAGCAGTTCGCCGGGCTCAACGTGACCCAGCAGGACCTGGTCATGGCCTACTGGACCGGCGTGCTGCTCACCTTTGTCGCCCCGCTGGTGGTGCCCCTGGCCTTCGCGCTGGGAGCCCTGGCGGCAGATCTCCGGGTCGGCCTGGCTTCGGCCACTCTCGCCACGGCGGTCCCCGCGATCCTGTGCTTCGACCCTTCGGTGGATGCGCTCTCTGCGGTCGTGGCCTGTGGGGTGCTTGCGCTGGGGATGTGGTCTCTGCGCTCCTGGTCGGGAATCGCCGGACTGCTCGCCGGTGCGCTGCTGATGGTCGGCATGTTCTGGACCTTCGGCCTGATGGCCCTGGCGGCGGTGCTTCTGGTGCAGTGGCTGCTGGCCCTGCGCGGACAGAGCGTGCCCTCGGGTCGCCTCCAGCGCCTGGCACCGGTGATTGGTGCCGCCCTCGGGATGGTGCTGGTCGGTGTCGCCGAGTTCGTCCTCCTATCCTACAATCCCGTGACCAGCATGTCTCAGTCAATGGCGCTGCAGCGCTTCCTGATGAGCACGCGATCCTACCTGTCCTCGGTCCCGTGGAACCTGTACGATGTGGTGCTCTTCGCCGGTCCGGCGCTGGTGGTCATGGCGGCCTGGGGAACGGTTCTGGCACACAGGGGCGAGGCCCTTCAGCCCCGTGTCGCCGCCCTGGGGATCGGTCTGGCGGTCACCTTCCTGCTGCTCCTCCTGGGAGGGCAGACCCGGGGCGAAGTGGGCCGCATCTGGGGCTTTCTGATGGTGCCCCTGGTCGTGCCGGCATCAATCCCAATCCTTGGACTTCGCGAGTGGGGCCTGATGTCGGCCGGCACGCTGGTCCTGGCCGCTCAGTTGGCACTTGTGGTGTCGCTCAATTGCTGCCTGAGGCTGGTGTCCCTCTGGTGAGACGCGGAAGTGTCCTCGACGCCTGGTGCGGGTCGGCCGCGCGCTATGAAGTCGCCCGGCTCATCACGGAGGGCGGCTTCGAGGCCTATGCGGTCGGTGGCGCAGTGCGCGATGCACTGATGGGCCGGGACCCTCACGACTGGGACCTGCTTGCCCCTCAGGCGGCGCGGCTTGCCCGGCATCTGGCGGCTCATCTGCGGGCCACCCTCGTCACCTTGCACCCCGATCCACCGACCTTCCGCCTGGTCTTCGATCCGCACGGCGAGGCCCGTGAAGAGATCGACCTGTGCGCACCCCGGGGCGCTTCCCTGCGAGAGGACCTTCTCGCGCGCGACTTCACGATCAACAGCATCGCCTGGCGCATCGGCACCGATGAGGAGGCCATCCTCGATCCTGCGGAGGGCGCCGCCGACATCAAGGCTCGTGTGGTGCGTGCGAACTCCCTCGATGTCCTGCGACGCGACCCTCTGCGCTGCCTGCGGGCCTTCCGCCTGGCGGCGGAGTTGCGCTTCTCCATCGAGCCGGAGACGATGGAATGGATTGTCGGGGCCGCCGAGGGAGTTGAGAAGGTGGCGGGCGAACGTCTTGGCACCGAGTTCGTGCGGCTGGTCGCGCAGCCCGGCCTGGCATACTGGCTCCAGCAGGTTGATTCCGCCGGCGTGCTGGAGCGATTCCTGCCCGAGTTCCCCTTGCTCAAGGGCGTCGAGCAGGGCGGGTACCACCATCTCGACGTCTGGGGCCACACGCTTCTCGTCGTGGATGACCTGGAGTGCATCCTCAACGGGCCGGAGAGTGTCTTCCCGACCAGCGCGGACATGGTGGGCGAGTACTGCGCGAACGCACAGCGGGTGCTGCGCCTGAAGCTGGCGGCGCTGTTCCATGACATCGCCAAGCCTCAGTCCCGTGCCATCGTCGAGGGCCGTGTGCGGTTCATCGGCCACGAGACGCTGGGCATGGCGATGGTCACCGACATCGCCGGACGCCTCCACCTGCCGCGCGATGTCCGTCACACGCTTTCCGCCCTGACGCACTGGCACATGCGGCCCATCATGCTTGTTGACCAGACGAGCGAGCCCTCCGTGAGTGCCGTCCGCAGGCTCCTTCGGGACTGTGATCCTGATGGCGTCGGCGTTGTGGTCCTGGCGGCCGCCGATCTGCTGGCCTGTCGCGGACCGGCCACGGATCCCGCCGAGCAGTGGCAACGTTTGCGAACCCTCGACCACATGCTGGCCGACTACCGGGACTGGAGCCGGGGTCAGCAGTTCCAACCTCTCCTGCGGGGCCGCGATCTGGTGCAGGAGTTGGGGCTCGAGCCGGGGCCTCAGTTCTCTGTACTTCTGAACGCTATCGAGCAGGCGCAACTGGAGGGAACGGTCCGCACTCGAGAGGAAGCCCTGGAGATGGCTCGGAGGCTGCTGCGCGATGGCATCTAGGCCCACACACCTCCCCCGGACAGTGGCATGCCTGCTCGTCCTCCTTGGGGCGGCGCTGCTCCTTGCCTCGCCGGCCCGGGCTCAGACCGCCACCTTCCGCGTCCTCCGACAGGGAGCGACCTGGGTCGCCTTCCAATGGGACTCGGTGGCGACGGTGCACCAGATCAGCTACCGCGAACGCCAGAAGGGCCGACGACTCGGCTCCTGGCGGCAGACCGGCAAGCTGACCGGCTATGCCTACTCCGTCATCAACCTCAAGCCGAGCACCACCTACGAATTCGTCCTCCATCCGCAGGCAGCACCTGGAGAGGCAGCGCCTGCCGACCTGCGTCCGGTTGCCCTTCGAGCCACCACCAGCCCCGAGGAGCCCATGACGGTAGCGGGTCTGCAGTTGCACCCTCCGAGGCAGTTGGGGGACTCGCAGGTCGCCACAACCTGCGCCTGTCTTGAGGCCTATGAGGGACGGCTGTACGTGCTGGAGGTCAGGGGCAAGGAGCTGTGGCTGACACAGGTCGACCCGACACACCTGAAGGTCGTGTGGAGCTCGCAGCTCCTCTTCCCGGTGGACGATACTCCGCCCGAGCTGGGGGGCGCTGACCTGTGCGTGTTCGACGACAAGCTGTGGATGACCTGGGAGGTGTGCCCGACGGGTGCCGATGCTGCGGACGCGACCCAGTGGCGGCAGCGCCTGGCCTACTACGACCTCGGTGGCGACAACAACAAGCCCGAGCCGAGTCGCCTCAGCGCTCTGATGCAGATCGAGCCGCCGAGAGTCGCCGGACGCAGGGGTATCCGCGGCGGGAGCCTCGCGCCCTTTCTGGATCAGCTATGGGTCTCGTGGACCGAGACCTACCAGGATGCAGCGGGTCGGCCACGGTCACGGCTGTGGGTGGGTGCCTATGACCCGCGCCAGGGGATGGTGCCCGACCCGATTCCCTGGATGAGCTGCCCGACCGCCTTCCCGCAGTCCCCGTCCATCGCCAGGTTCCAGGGCGACCTGCTGCTCCTCTTCACCGATGGCGAAGCGGTCGAGAAGGCCCCGGGCTCGGGACCGCTGATGGCGGCCCGGTTCGACGGCAAGCGGTTCTACGACTCCCGCGTGCTCCGACGGCTTGGCACGAACCTGTGCGGACGCGGCATCCAGTACTTCGATCGCTTCTACCTGCTGTACCAGTCCGACGCGAACTATCCGGCCGCCGGTGGTGCCTTCTTCGATCTGGCCCTGGGGCGGCTTCCTGCCCAGACGGCAGGCGTCGATCCCGGTCGTGATGCCTTCCTGTCCGCCATCCCCTATGTGGCCGACATGAAGCAGAATCGCAGCCCGGACGTGACTGCACTGGACGACTCCCTCTATGCGGTCTGGGCGAAGCTGGACGGACCGACCGCACCGGGCAGTACCCCTCGCTTCCTCGGAACCTGGCTGGGCAAAGTCACCTGGTCCGCTCTATCACCCGAGGAAAGCTAACCCCACAGCTACCCCTTCTCATCGACCTTTCCGCCTTGTTGTTTACAAAGGGTCTCAAAAAAGGCAGGACTAGATGCGCCTGATGGGGAACAACATAAGGGAGTGCTTGTGGCTGGGCTATCCGGCGCCTGCACCAGATCCTCCACTTGTGGGGTGAGACTCAATGCGATCACGCGGCTTCACCTTGATCGAGCTCTTGGTCGTCATTGCGATCATCGCCATTTTGGCGGCGATCCTGTTTCCCGTCTTCGCCCGGGCGCGTGAAAAGGCGCGCCAGACCTCCTGTACCAGCAACCTCAAACAGTATGCTCTTGCTGCGCTGATGTATGCGCAGGACTACGACGAACGCATGGTTCCTCGCTACTACCGGTATGACCCGGCGGTAGCCGGAGGCCCGAACTGGTGCGACAACCTGCTCGTGCCCTACACCAAGAACCTCCAGCTTCGGAACTGCCCGAGCACCAATGCCAAATCCTATGGCTATAACCTCGACTACCTGAACTGGCAGCCCCTGGCAAACATCCTGTCTCCTTCCGAGACCGTCATGATCTGCGACGTCAAGATGTGCGCCAATGCCGGTGCCAACCCGAGCTGGAGCGTCAGCGTCCACAAGCCCTCGGACCTCGGGAGCCCTCTGCCGGTGCCCGCGACCGACGAGGACGCCAACCCGTGCCCCGGGGACCCGAACGACTGTGCACGCGCCCGCGGGGTTCATAACGGCGGCTGCAACATCGCCTTCGTAGACGGGCACGTCAAGTGGATGAAGACCGGCTCCTTCTACTACAGCCAGAACCCAACCGACAAGTGGTTCGACCGCAACTGAGCCTCTTGTCGAGGTTCGAGGCGAGGATACCATTCACTTGTGCAACGGCCCCTGCGAAGGGGCCGTTGCCTTTGTCCGGCCGCTCTTGCCACGGCACGCAAAAGGGCCCGTGCAGATTGCACGGGCCCTTTCAATTCACGGCTGAGAGACCATCGAACTCAGAAGCTGGTGACGGCGTGCTCCACGACCCGGAAGACCACTTCGCCCTCGGCGTCGACGTCTGCGATGATCTCGCCTCTCTCGCCTGGAGGCATGCCCAGCACTCGCTCCGCCAGCGGGTCCTCGATGATCCGCCGGATGGCCCGGCGCAGCGGCCGTGCACCCATCGTGGGATCGTAGCCTTCCTTCACCAGCAGGTCCTTGACGCCGTCGGTTACTGCCAGCGTCAGACCCTTGGCTGCGAGCCCCTCCTGCACCGTGTGAAGCTGTAGGTCCACGATGCGGCGAATGTCCTCTTCGCTCAGGGCGTGGAAGACGACGACGTCATCGAGACGGTTGAGGAACTCGGGGCTGAAGGTGCGCTTGAGCTCGTCGGTAACCTTGATCTTCATCCGCTCGTAGTCGCGCATCCGGGCGCTGCTCGATCGCTCGCGCTCTTCGGTGGTGAAGCCGATGCTCCGGTTCTCGCTGATCATCCGGGCGCCGACGTTGCTGGTCATGATGATGACGGCGTTCTTGAAGTTGACCACGCGGCCCTGGCTGTCGGTGAGGCGGCCGTCCTCCATGATCTGCAGGAGGATGTGGAACACGTCGGGATGGGCCTTCTCGATCTCGTCGAAGAGAACCACGCAGTAGGGCCGTCGCCGCACCTGCTCGGAGAGCTGCCCGCTCTCCTCATAGCCCACATAGCCCGGAGGTGCGCCGATGAGTCGGGAGACCGCGAACTTCTCCATGTATTCGGACATGTCGATGCGAATGACGGCGTCTTCGTCGCCGAACAGGAACTTGGCCAGCACACGCGCCAGGTAGGTCTTGCCAACACCCGTCGGCCCCAGGAACATGAAGGAGCCGGTCGGACGCTTGGCGTCCTGGATGCCCGCACGGGCTCTCCGCACGGCCCGGCAGACTGTCTGGATTGCGTCGTCCTGGCTCACGATGAACTCGTGCAGCGCGTCCTCCATCCGCAGCAGCCGCTCGGACTCCTCTTCCGACAGCGCAGTCACCGGTACGCCGGTCCAGGTGGAGACGACCTCGGCGATATCCTCCCGGTAGACGCGAGGAAGGTCGACCTGCTTGCTCTCCCAGACGCCTCCGGGGAGACGCTCACCCTCGGCCTGGTCGCGCAGCCGCCGTGGCGGCAGCAGATCGTCCTCGTGGCCCTCAAACAGGCTCGTGTCAGTCGCGGCCGATGGTGCATAGTCCTGCGAAGCCTCGCGTTCCTTGTGGGCGCGAAGCTTCACCCGTGAGCCTGCCTCGTCGATCAGGTCGATGGCCTTGTCGGGCAGCGACCGGTCGCTGATGTAGCGCACCGCAAGATCGACGGCGGCATCCAGGGCGTCGTCATCGTAGACCACGTCATGGAACTCGGCGTAGCGGTCGAGGATCCCGCGCAGGATATCCAGCGACTCCTCGGGGGTCGGCTCGTTGACCATCACCGGCTGGAAGCGACGCTCCAGGGACGGGGTCTTCTCGACATACTTGCGGTACTCGTCCAGCGTGGTGGCGCCGATGCACTGCATCTCGCCTCGTGCCAGCGCGGGCTTGAGGATGTTGGAGGCATCCATCGCGCCTTCGGCAGCGCCGGTGCCGACGATGGTGTGGAGCTCATCCAGGAAGACGATGATCTGCCCCTGGGCCGCCCGAATCTCCTCCATCACGCGCTTCATCCGCTCTTCGAACTCGCCGCGGTACTTCGTGCCGGCCACGAGACTGGCCAGGTCAAGCGCCACCAGACGGCGGTTGTTGAGCAGATCGGGAACGTCGCGCTCGGCGATGCGCTGGGCGAGCCCCTCGGCGATGGCCGTCTTGCCCACACCGGCTTCTCCGATGAGGCAGGGGTTGTTCTTCGTGCGCCGGCACAGGATCTGGATGACCCGCTCCATTTCCTTCTCACGGCCGACGATCGGGTCAAGCTCGCCCTCGCGGGCCAGGGAGGTCAAGTCGCGGCTATAGTGGTCCAGATTCGGGGTCTTGCTCTTCTTCTGGGGCTCGCGCTCTCCCTGACGCCCATTATGGGAGGCGAGACGCTGGCTGGCCATCTCGGCGACAATATGACGGACCTGCGCCAGGTCGGCGCCGTAGTTGCGCAGGAGCCGGTAGGCAGGGCCCTTGCCCAGTCGCAGCAGACCCAAGAGCAGGTGCTCAGTTCCAATATAGGGATCGCCCAGGGTCCGCGCCTCGGCGTAGGCGAGTTGGATGACCTGCTGGGCTTCCGGTGTGAAGGCTAGCTCGTTGTTGACCTCACCACCGCGACCAACTTCCATCTGCTGATCGAGGTCTGCACGGAGACGGTCAACATTGGCGCCAAGGTGCGCAAGCGCCTCGACGGCATTCCCCTCGCCCAGCCTCAAGAGCCCGAGCAGCAGGTGCTCGGTCCCGATGAGCTGGACATGAGTTCGCGTCGCCTCGGAGTGCGCGAGCAACACGGCGCGCCGAGCACGACTCGTGAAACGTTGCCACATTTCCATGGAGCGACGAACCCTCCTGTTATCCCACCACGCGGTTCAGATTCTTCTCGCGACCCACACAGCCTGCACCTGAAACTGTGTTATATAACGTTTCCCCGAGGCGAGGAGGTTCCGCCCTGGGACCAGTCCCCGGGGCCGCGTCTCCACGGCCCCAGGTTGTCCCACCAGATCTGCCGTGGCAAGGCCTCTCTGCAACCTGCATGCCCGGCCCGGCGGGAGCTCGCTACTACTTTATCGGCGTCCCTTCGGCATACGTGAGTTCCTGGTACCGCTTCCTTAGACGCTGGGTGATCGGTCCTGGTTTCCCGTTTGCGATGGGTCTGCCGTCAACCTTAACACCCGGCACAACCTCGGCCGCCGTGCCCGTGATGAAGAACTCGTCGGCGTTGTACAGGTCATGGAGCCGGAACATCTCCTCGCGCACCTCAAGCCCCTCGGCCTCGGCGAGCTCCATGATGGTCATGCGGGTGATGCCACCCAGGTTACCAAGGTGCAGCGGCGGGACGATCAGAGCGTTGCCCTTGACGATGAACAGATTGTCGCCCGTGCATTCTGATACATACCCATCCGCGGTCAACATAATGCCTTCCGGCACGCCTGCCTGGATGGTTTCGATCTTGGCCAGGATGTTGTTCAGGTAGTTGAGCGACTTCATGGCCGGATCGAGGGTCTGCGGGGAGTTCCGGCGGGTCGAGCAGGTGATGAGCTCGAGACCCTTCTGGTAGAACTCCTCCGGGTACATCTGGATCGACGCCGCGATGACGAAGATCGTCGGCGTGGTGCACTTGCGAGGGTCAAGACCCAGATCGCCGTCGCCGCGGGTGACTACCAGGCGAATGTAGGCGTCGGTGAGGTTGTTGGCGGCGCAGGTGTCGCAGACCGCCTTGCACATCTCTTCCTTGGAGATCGGGATGTTGATCATGAGCGTATGTGCTCCGGCGTAGAGCCGGTCAATGTGCTGTTCGAGCCGGAACACGCGGCCGTTGTAGGCCCTGATCCCCTCGAACACGCCGTCGCCATACAGCACTCCGTGATCGAACACGGACACCGTCGCCTGCTCCTGCGGAACAAGCTTCCCGTTCAGGTAGATCATGAGAGACATCCGAAAAACCACCTATCGCAGCGGCATAGTAAGCTCCCGGGCGCGCCCCGGTGTGCTTGTAGTGATTGGATTTCAAAGTATAGCACAGGGGGTTGCCACACGCAAAGGAGGGCTCCGCGGTGGCACTCCTTGCTTGCGGCAAGCCCTGCGCCTTCTTCGTTGCTGTCCGTATCGTCCCCGCGGCAGACTGCGATAAGGTGCCTACCGGGCAGCGCCGTAAAGGGTGCATACGAGGTCGGCGGCGGCCACTCCATCGGCCGCTTCGCCTTCCACGGTCAGGTCGTTCAGCCGTCGGATCGTGGGCACTCGTGACGCGCCCTCTGCCTGCTGGAGCGTCTGGAACCGCATCCTGAGGCGGATCGGGCCTTCCGGGCAGTACGGTGCGACCTCGGCTCGGCGCTCCAGGGCCAGCTTGACCCCGTCGCGGATCCGCTGGTGAGCTTCCGCGAGTGCCAGCAGCCTGATGCACTGACGGCCGTAGGCGCTCTTCACTGCTGCCGTCCCCATCCTCGGGCTGATGACCCGCAGGACCTCCTGGCACAGCGCCTCGTCACCGCTGGCGAAGACCAGGGGGACGCCGAAGCGGCCGGCATGGGCTGCGCTGATGGCGCTCTCGCCGACCTCGACGTCGTTGTACCATAGGCGGCGCACTACCCCTGTCATGGTGTGGGCGATCGTGCCGCCGGGTGTCAGGGACTTGGCATGGTAGCCGATGAGCAAGGCCGCATCGAAGGTCTCGTCGATGCCCTCCATCATGCGACCGGTAGCGGTCCAGCCCTGGATCACCTCGGCCGGCCCCGGCATCTTCTCGGGCAGCAGATTGTTGGCGGTTCCGTGGGCATCCCGCACGACGATCTGCGTCGCACCGGCGGCCAGCGCACCTTCGACCGCCGCATTGACGTCGGCCGTCATGAGTTCGCGGGCACGCCCGAAGTCGCGGTCGTCGGTCTCCGTCATGGCTGCGTTCGGGAGTCCGGAGATGCCCTCCATGTCAGCGGAGATGAATACCTTCATATTGTGCCTCCCACTAAGTCTCACTTCGGGAGAGGACGTAAGCGCCCCTCCGGGGAATACATCTTCCGTTCCCTGGGCCGCAGGACCTTCTGCCGCCCCCATCCAAAGTAGTTATAGGTTCCGCACCCCTTCACCTGAGCTGCGCCGCAGGCAGCACAACGGCACGGAGGCGTACAGATGACCCCGAAGCCAGTCGGTCTTCCACTGATCGTCGCCCACAGGGGTTCGCCGGTGACGCATCCCGAGAACACCCTCGTCTCCTTCCAGGCGGGCCTTGATACCGGCGCCCTCGCCGCGGAGTGTGACGTCCACTGCACCCTTGACGGTGAGGTCATTGTTCTGCACGACGACAACCTGCAGCGCGTGGCCTCCGACTCGCGCAAGGTGGCGGACATGACCCTTGCCGAGGTCAGGAAGGTCGACGTCGGCAGTTGGAAGGGCGCCCGCTTCGCCGGTGAGAAGATCCCGACCCTGCGCGAGGTCCTTGAACTGCTCCGCGGCAAGCAGCGGCTGAACATCGAGATCAAGGCCCAGGGCATCGCCCACCGTGTGGTGGAGACCGTGCGGGTTGCGAAGGCCTCCGAGTGCGTGAACCTGATCTCCTTCAGCCACGACACCTTGCGCCGGGTGCGCCAGCTCGCACCGGACCTCCCCACCGGCCTCATCTCGAGCGGAGTGCAGGAGGACACGCCGGAGGAGTGCCACAAGCTTCTTCGCAGCGCTTTCGAGCTCGGCGTGCAGTTCCTCAGCGTGCACTGGAAGGGGTTGCCCGACTCCCTAATCCACGAAGCCACACTCTCCGGCCTGACCCTCTGGTCCTGGACGCTGAACGATCCGGAGAGTGTCAGGCGGGAGGCTGCTCGAGGCGCAGCCTCCGTGACGAGCGACGATCCGGCCATGGCTCTGAAGGCGATCGCGGACCGGTAGGAAGCCGATCCGCCCTGGCCTTGGTGCGCCCGCATAACTTATGCTATACTGCTCGAAAAGACCATCTGTCCGCTGACTTCCGCGGCCCGGATTCCCCTCGCCGGGCCGACTTGTTGACATGAGGAGCGAGGATTGATGACCGAAAAGACCCTGAGTACCCTCCAGAAACTGATGTTCCACACGCCCGCCGACAAGCTCGTAACCGAGCTTAACGCGCTCCAGGCGGATCTCGCCAAGGAGTACCCGGGCGCCTGCGAGGAGCGCAAGGCTGAGATCGCCGAGACCGTCAAGGAGTGCGCCATCGACCTGCAGTCCGGTCTCGTCGACTGGAATCTGAAGTGCAGCCGCTTCTGCTCCTGCAACCCCTGCCGCGAGGTCGCCGATGACGTCCTCACGGGCGAGAGCAAGCAGTGCGTCGCCATGCTGCGCGAGTGGGGTCTCACCGACCTCGCCGCGGCCACCGAGGCCGAGATCGCCGGCGTCAAGGCCAGCAACCTGCTCAAGCTCACCCGCATGAGCCTGCGCGGCGAGTGCAACACCTACTGGGGCAACGACTACGCCTCCGGTCTGCGCGAAGCCATGCGCCGCGGCGCCGCAATGGTCACCACCAACCCGGTCCTGGTCAACACCGCTCGGACCGAGGACCCGGCCTACTGGACCCCGGTGCGCGACAAGCTGCAGCAGAAGTACCCCAACTACAGCCCGGTCGAGCTCGCCTATGCCCTGACCATTCAGGTCGTTGTCGAGAACGCCAAGCTGCTGCGCCCCATCTGGGAACTCACTGACGCCGACATGGGCTACGTCAGCCTCCAGCTCAGCCCGAAAAACGCGACTGACGCAGAGCAGATGATCAAGGAAGCCAAGTGGGTCTGGGGCCAGCTCGAGCAGGAGCTCGGCGGCGTCCCCAACTGCGTCTTCAAGGTCCCGGGCACCAAGGCCGGCATCGACGTCGCCGGAGAGCTCACAAGCTGCAAGATGGGCGTCAACGTCACCGTCAACTTCTCCCTGCCCCAGCAGATCGCTTTCGCAGGCGTCATCGAGAAGTACAGCAACACCAAGGTCAGCTACCGCACGCAGATGGACGGCCGCGTCGACGATCCGGTCGGCGACGAGCTCAAGGAGTACGTGGCCGACTGGGAAGAGGTCAAGACCTGGTGCACCACCGCCATCCGCCAGCGCGAGTACCGGCTGCTCAACTTCACGCCCCAGCGCGGCGGCCTGGGCTTCACCAAGTCCCGTCCCTTGCCGGCCTCCGGTCGCGGCCCGTGGAACATCCTGCGCTCCATCCACAATGAGCCCGAAGTCCCGCTGTGGCTCACCGTCTTCCCGAACCGTCAGGTGGAGTTCGACGCCGAACCGCGCGAGCTCGATCCCAACGGAATGTGGGCTCCGCTGCCCGCCGGGGCGCTGGACAAGCTGTACAAGTCGAAGCTCTTCCGCCAGGCCTACGAGCCGGATGGCATGACCGTCGACGAGTTCGACTCCTACCTGCCGGTCGTCAAGACCCTCACGCAGTTCAACGAGGGCTACGACACCTTCGTCAAGTGGGTCTCGGAGAAGTAGGTTCGGCACGCAACTTGCACATCTGGAGCGCAGCCTTCGTCATCGGGGGCTGCGCTCTTCGCCTCTCAGATGCCGTATCCGGCGGCCTCTGGTGTTCGTCCACCAACCGAACAAATGATTGACGTAGAAAGCCCGTTCGCATAGAATGGGCGGGCTAGTCGGTCTAGTGCCTTCCGTGTCGACGCTGTCGGCACGGAAGGCACCTTCCAAGCAGGTCCCCTCCCCATGGCCGATCACATCACCATCCGTGGCGCGCGCGAGCACAACCTGAACAACCTCAGCCTCGATCTGCCCAAGAACGCGCTGATCGTGTTCACGGGCGTCAGCGGTTCCGGCAAGTCAACACTCGCCTTCGACACCCTTTTCGCCGAGGGTCAGCGCCTGTACCTGGAGTCCCTCTCCGCCTTCGCACGCCAGTTCCTGCAGCAGCTTCCGCGTCCCCGCGTTGACCGGCTGGAGGGTCTCGCACCTGCGATCGCCATCAACCAGGCCACGCGCGGGCACAACCCTCGCTCGACCGTCGCCACCGTTACCGAGATCTACGACCATCTGCGCGTCCTCTACGCGGTCATCGGCACACCCCATTGCCCGCAGTGTGGGGTTGAGATCGGTGCCCAGAGCCGCGACTCCCTGATCGCCCAGATCCTCGAGCTACCCGCCGGGCCGCAGGTACTCGTCCTCGCTCCGCTCGTGCAGGAGCGCCGGGGTGAGTTCAAGGACCTGCTCGAGGACATGCGCCGTCGCGGGTACCTCCGAGCGCGCATCGACGGGCAGCTCTACGAGACCGGGTCCCCACCGGAGCTTGACCGCCGTCGCAAGCACACGGTCGAGATCGTGGTGGACCGTCTCACCCTGCCCCGGCAGGCAGGCGACAAGAACCGCGTGCCGGCTTCCTTCCGGGCGCGAGTGGCCGAAGCCGTCGAGGCCGCTCTGGAGCTCTCCGAGGGCGATCTGATCTTGTCTCGCGAGGGGCAGGAGGATCGGCTGCTGAGCACACGCTTCGCCTGCGTGAAATGCGGGATCAGCTTCTCCGAGCCCACGCACGCCAGCTTCTCCTTCAACAGTCCGCAGGGGATGTGTCCGGAGTGTCAGGGTCTCGGCGTCACCCGCACGATGGACCCCGACTTGCTGGTCGCCCATCCGGAGCTGTCGCTCCTGGACGGCGCAATCCCCCTGCTGCCGTCGCTGTCAAATATCTACCGTCGCCATTGGTACGAGGGCGTTGCCACGCACTACGGCTTTTCCCTCGACACTCCCTGGCGCGACCTCACCGACCGGCAGCGCGAAGTCTTGCTCTATGGGTCGGGGACCGAGCGCGTCCCGTACCTGTACAAGAATCCGCGCTTCTCCTGGGAATGGCGTCATGCAGAGCCCTGGTGGGGGATCATCCCGGAGATGATGCGCCGCCTCAACCGTCTCAAGGCCCAGGCGTTGCGGGACAAGTATGAAGCGACCTTACGCCGTGGGCGTTGTCCGGTCTGCCGGGGCAAGCGTCTCAAGCCCGAGAGCCTGGCCGTGACCCTCGGCGGTCTGTCCATCTCCGACCTGTGCGAGATGACCGTCGACGACGCTGCTGCCTTCTTCGAGAACCTGAAGCTGAGCACCAGCCAGTCCAAGATCGCTGAGGATGCCCTCAAGGAGATCCGCGACCGCCTTTCCTTCCTCCAGTTTGTCGGTCTGCAGTACCTGAATCTGGACCGCTCGGCGCCGACGCTCTCGGGCGGCGAATCCCAGCGCATCAGGCTGGCGAGCCAGGTCGGCAGTGGCCTCGTCGACTGCCTCTATGTCCTCGATGAGCCCAGCATCGGCCTGCACTACCGCGACCAGGGGCGACTGCTCGACACCTTGCTGCACCTGCGCGACCTCGACAACACCATCATCGTCGTCGAGCACGATGAGCAGACGATTCTAACCGCCGACCTGGTCGTCGACTTCGGCCCGGGAGCAGGGGAGAAGGGTGGCGAGGTCGTTGCGATGGGCTCACCCGCCGAGGTGAAGCGCTCGTCGCAGTCGCTAACCGGCCAGTATCTCGCCGGGAAGCGCAGCGTGGAGATTCCCGACCGGCGGCGACGAGGCAACGGGAAGCGACTGGTCGTCCGCGGAGCCCGACAGAACAACCTCAAGGGCATCGACGTTGCCTTCCCGCTGGGCTGCCTGGTCTGCATCACAGGGGTCTCAGGTTCGGGGAAGAGCTCGCTGGTCAGCGACATCCTCTACCCGGCGCTGGCGCAGCATCTCCACGGAGCCGAGACCGACGTCGGCGCTCACGACTCCCTGGAGGGCCTGGACCTGCTGCAAAAGGTCATCGTCATCGACCAGGACCCCATCGGTCGAACCCCGCGCAGTAACCCGGCGACCTACACCAAGGTCTTCGACGCGATTCGCGATCTCTACGCGAACCTGCCGACTTCGCGGGCACGTGGGTACAAGCCGGGACGGTTCAGTTTCAATGTGGAGGAGGGGCGCTGCCCGAACTGCGAGGGCCACGGGGCGGTCCGGCTCGAATCCGACTTCATGGCCGACGTGTGGGTCACCTGCGAGGTCTGTCAGGGCGAACGCTTCGACCGCGAAACCCTCAGCATCGAGTTCAAGGGTCACGGCATCGCCGATGTCCTCGACATGGAGGTCACCGAGGCCCTCGAGCTGTTCGCCAACTTCCCGCGCATCCACCACATCCTCAAGACCCTCGAGAGTGTGGGCCTGGGGTACATCAAGCTCGGGCAACCGGCGACGACCCTCTCCGGCGGCGAGGCACAGCGCATCAAGCTCGCCAAGGAGCTAAGCCGTCCCGGCGGCGAAGGCTGCATCTACATCCTGGATGAGCCCACGACCGGGCTGCACTTCGAGGATGTCCGCAAGCTGCTCGAGGTCCTGCAGCGGTTCGTCGATGCCGGCAGCACCGTTGTCGTCGTCGAGCACCACCCCGATGTCATCAAGTGTGCCGATCACGTCATTGACCTCGGCCCTGAGGGCGGTGCAGGAGGCGGTCGGATTGTCGCCGAGGGCACTCCAGAGGAGATCGCTGCCTCCGAGGGTTCCTATACCGGCGCCATGCTGCGCGAGGTGCTGGGCGGTTCCGGGGTCCACGCTTCACCGCATCACCATCATCGGCGGGCCCAGCGCGAGCGAACCGAAGCGATCACCGTCCGCGGCGCTCGTGAGCACAACCTCAAGAACCTGGACCTCAGCATCCCGCGCCACAAGCTCTCGGTGCTCTCCGGAGTCAGTGGCTCGGGCAAGACCTCGCTGGCGATGGACACCGTCTACGCCGAGGGGCAGCGCCGCTATGTCGAGTCGCTGTCCTCCTACGTCCGCCAGTTCGTCAACCAGATGCCCAGGCCCAAGGTTGACCGCGTTGCCGGGCTGTCACCGGGCGTTGCCATCGAGCAGCACAACACGGTTCGCACGCCGCGCTCTACCGTCGGGACCGAGACGCAGATCTACGACTACCTGCGGGTTCTGTACGCTCGCCTGGGCACGCCGCATTGCCCGGGGTGCGGCGAGCCCCTCAGCGCCCGGACCGTTGATAGCGTGGTGGAGGAGGTCTTGACCTCCTTCGCTGACGAGTGGGTGCTGCTGCTATCGCCGCTCAAGCCCTCGGGCAACGAGGAGTACGATGATCTCTTTGCCCGGGCTCAGCGAGATGGCTGGCGACGAGTTCGCCTTGATGGCGAGGTGCATGAGCTACCGGTACAGGTCCACATTGACCGGCGGCGGCGGCACCACGTCGAGCTGGTGGTAGACCGCCTTCAGGTCTCGCCGGAGCGACGCTCCCGACTGGCCGAGGCCGTCGAGCGGGCCTTCGCCCTCTCGAACGGTGAGGTCATCGTGAGCCTCGGCGACCAGCAGGGCGAAGTCGACGACCTGCGCCTGTCGCGCGACTTCGGCTGCCCCCGTTGCGGAACCAGCTACTCGGAACTGACCCCGCGCAGCTTCTCCTTCAACCACTGGGAGGGCTGGTGTCCGACCTGCGAGGGCCTTGGTACTCAGCGCGGTCTCGATCCCGAGGTCATGGTACCCGATGACCGCCTCTCGATCCGTGAGGGTGCGGTGAGCGTCTGGCAACACCTCCCGGCGGGCGGCCTGATGGAGCAGACCCTTGAGGCCCTTGCCCGGCAGGGCGGCTTCTCTCTCGACCAGCCCTATTCGACCCTTACCGAAGCCCAGCGCCGGATGCTGCTGTGGGGTGCGGACGAGGAGCTGACGGTGACGCCGACCCTCAAGGTCCGGTTCACCGGCCTCGCGCCCGGCATTGAGAGCGCCTCCAACCTCAGCCACTACTTCCGCCGGCAGTTCGCCCGGGCGCTGGGCGACTTGCCCTGTCCGGCCTGCCACGGCGGACGCATCAACCCGCAGGCGGCCGCGGTTCGATTCCGGGGCAAGACCCTCGTCGAGTTGTGCGAGCTGCCGCTGGAGGAGTCCTGCCGCTTCATGGCCGACGTGGTCCTCGATGCCGCAGAGCAATCCCGGGCCGAGGACGTTCTGGAGGAAATCCAGTCGCGACTCCGGTTCCTGGTCGAGGTCGGTCTGGACTACGTGTCCCTCCATCGGCCTGCGCCGTCGCTCTCCGGCGGCGAGTCTCAGCGCGTCAAGGTCGCCGGGCAACTCGGAGCCCGCCTGACGGGTGTCATGTACGTGCTCGACGAGCCGACCGTGGGCCTTCACCCCCGAGACAACGACCGGATGCTCGGCGCCCTGGATCGACTGCGCGACTTGGGCAACACCGTGATGGTGGTCGAGCACGACCGGCAGACCCTTGAGCATGCCGATCACATCATCGACTTCGGCCCGGGTGCCGGTCCCGCGGGTGGTCGAGTGGTAGCGACCGGTTCGCCGAGTGCGCTCAGCCGCTCGAAGCGCTCCTTGACCGGCGCCCTCCTGCGGCATGAGTTGGCGGTTCCCGTTCCCGAGGAGCGGCGGCCACTACCCAGCCGCCTGCCGCCTGCGCAGAGTCTGGAGACCGATGGCGAGGCGGTGGAGACAGTCTCCGGTGGACTCCGTCGACACGCCGACGGCAAGGCGCCCTATGCCTGGATCACCATTGAGGGCGCCCGCCACAACAACCTCAAGAACCTGGACGTGGACATCCCGCTCGGAGTGCTCGTGTGCGTGACAGGCCCCTCGGGTTCGGGGAAGTCCTCGCTCATCCATGACATCCTCTTCGAGGAGCTCTCTTTCCGTCTCCACGGGCGCAACACCGTGCCCGGGCACCATCGAGCGATCCACGGCCACGAGGGCCTGGATCAGATCCTCGCGATCGACCAGTCACCCATCGGCGCATCGCCACGCTCGAATCCCGCTACCTACATCGGCGTTTTCGATGCCATCCGCGAGCTGTTCGCCCTACTGCCCGAGGCGAAGGTGCGCGGCTACCGTCCGCGGCGATTCTCCTTCAACGCACCCGGCGGCCGCTGTGAGACCTGCGAGGGGATGGGCTATCGCATCGTCGAAATGCACTTCCTGCCGGACGTGTGGGTGGAGTGCGACGAGTGCCGCGGGCAGCGCTACAACCACGAGACCCTGGACATCAAGTACCGGGGCAAGAGCATCGCCGACGTGCTGAGGATGTCCGTGGATGAGGCGCTGGAGCTGTTCACCGATCTCCCGCGCCTCCGTCGCCCCTTGCAGGTGCTCTCCGACGTCGGCGTGGGGTACCTGCCTCTCGGCCAGTCCGCACCGACCCTTTCCGGCGGTGAGGCTCAGCGGGTGAAGATCGCGCGTGAGTTGGTGCACCCGACCCGGGGACGCACGCTGTACCTGCTGGATGAGCCCACCACCGGCCTGCACATGGCCGACATCCAGAAGCTGCTGGTCGTGCTGAACCGACTGGTTGATGCGGGCAACACGGTACTGGTCATCGAGCACAACATGGACGTGGTGAAGACCGCCGACTACGTCCTCGATCTGGGGCCTGAGGGCGGCGAGCGTGGCGGTTACCTCGTGGCTGCCGGCAGACCCGAGGATGTGGCGACCTGCACCGACAGCCCGACGGCGTCCTATCTGCTCCAGGCTCTTCAGACCAGCCCACGAGCCTCCCGAGCGGAGCCCAGGGAGCCGAGTGTCCGAGGTACTGCTGAGGCCGCTGGCGAAGGCGAGGGCAAGCAGCTTCCACCGGTACTTGCTCAGTCCGACGCGCAGCCGCCCTGGGAAGTGGATGGCGAGGCCTGGCACACCCGAAACCGCGTGAATGCGGTCGGCGAGAGTCCCGCCTGGCATGACGAGGCCCTGATAGAGTTCGTCCGCCAGTTCCGTGAGCTGCCCGAAGCGGAGGAACCCTACTGGGGTCACTGGGCCTCGGTGAGCTTTCGGGCTACGCGACGCAAGCCCTGGTTTGCCGCGGCCCGCACCCACCGGAAGTGGTATCTCGAGCTGAGCTTCTACGTGCCCAAGGGTCTCTTCGATGAGGAAGACCTGGCGGAGCAGTTGGCCTTGCAGCACTGGGAGGAGATCGAGGGACTCGGCTTCTACTCGCGCACGCCACGGCTCCGCGTCTACACCGGTGCTCGTGGTTTCGATCGCGTCTATGTTCAGGCCCACTTCGAGCGGGACCTCAGCAGTGACGGATTCCGCAACTTCCTGCACAGGGCCTGGGAGGCTTACCTGTCCACCGGCCGCTGACCCGCCGTGACGCACTTCCGGGAGCTACGCTGTGCCTGACTTCCCCTCACGAATGTTGTTCCGACCGATCGCCTCTTGCCCGCGCCTGCGGCAGCCGATCACCCTCGACGGTGACCTATCCGACTGGGGCGACATTCCCGCGCTGCCGCCTCTGGGCGAGTTGGACGGCGAGAGGAGCTTCGCCCAGCTCTACGTGGCCTGGTCGGACGAGGGTCTGTACCTCGCCGAACGGTGCGCCAAGCCCGTCGGAACGGTGACGGTGAATCGCCGCCGACCTGCCTCGGGCGACGGTCTGCAGGTCTGGATCGACACCCGGGCGGCGCAGACAGCCCACCGAGCCTCGCGTTTCTGTCATCATTTCGTCCTCTTGCCGCGAGGGGGAGGGCTCGGTCGCGGCGAACCGGTTGCCTGGCAGGCGAACCTGCGCCGGGCTCGTGAGCGGCCGCCACTGTGTGACCCCTCACAGATCCGCGTAGCTTCGCGGGTCGAGGGCGATTCCTACTGCCTGGAAGTGCTGCTGCCGACGCACATCCTGAACGGTTTCGAGCCCCGCGCCGGGGAGCGGATTGGCTTCAACTATTTCGCCCATGACGTTCCCGGCGGCAAGCAGGTCTGGTCCTCGCCGCGAGCCATGCCCTTCGACACCGACCCCAGTCTGTGGGGTCTGCTGGAGCTGCAAGACTGAGCGCACACAGGTGATCCCATGAATCAGGTGCAGCTGGCGACCGTTGAAAACTGGACCCCTCATCCGCAGGCTTCCCCGCACTTCGCGCGCGAAGGCCAGGGCTACGTGACGGAGGCCAACGGAACCCGGAGCTGCTGCGGCGGCTGGCAGTTCGTCTTCAGCGGCCTGGAGCCCGGCCGGTGGTACGAGATCTCACTCGAGGCCACCTTCGCCGACCTGGCCTGTGTGCGCGATGCCCTGCTGTGTACCGCACACTGGGACCGCATGGAGGCCGGGCAAGCGCGAACCGGCTTCCGCCCCTGGGACTGGATTCTGCCCGAGTCCGCAGGCGAGGGTCGTGTTCGCTTTGCGCGGATCGTGCAGGCGCCCGAGGATGCCTCAGACCTGACCGTGCGCTGCACCTTCCGCTGGTCCACGACGGGGCTTGCCCTGTGGTCGGAGCCGAAGGTCACCCTTGCTGAGGACAGACCTGCCTCCAAGCCGGTGCGGGTCGCCGTGGTCACGGGCCATGCCAATGCGCGACCCCGACCGGTGGAGTCCCTGCAGACTAACATAGACTTCTACGGCAACCTCTGCCGCCAGGCCTGCGAGGAGGTCTCGCCTGATCTGATCGCCTTGCCGGAGATCGCGCTCCAGTGGGGCCTTCCTGGCAGCAGCCTCGATCTTGCGGTGCCGCTGACGAGCCCCGAAGTGCAGGCCTTCGGCAGTATCGCCCGCGCCTTCCACACCCGCATCGTCCTGGGGATGTACGAGCGCGATGGCGACGCCGTGTTCAACAGCGCCGTGCTGCTTGGCCCCGACGGGAAGGTCGAGGGAACCTATCACAAGGTGCATCTGGCCGTGGGTGGTGAGGCGGAGTCCGGGCTGATGCCCGGCGATGGCTTCCCTGTCGTCGACACGGAGCTGGGCCGGATCGGCTTCAACATCTGCATGGATAGCTCGGACGCTGAGTCCTCCCGCATGGTCGGCTTGATGGGCGCCGACTTCCTCGTGCTGCCGATCATGGGCGACCACCGGGCTGATCGCTGGCGTCCCGGTCCGCCAACCTTCGGCGAGAGTCGCTGGCAGGCGATCATGCGCACCCACGCCATGGACAACCAGCTCTGCATGGTCGTCGCTCGCAACACCGCGGTCGCAAGCTGCGTCATCGACCGCAAGGGCGACATCCTCGCCTGGAACGAGGGCGACCGCGACTACGTGTGGTGCGATGTGAGCCTCGCCGACGGCTATCGCACCTGGAACGGTGGCTGCTTCGCCGACGTGAACTGGATGCAGCGCCGTCCGCACCTGTACGGGGCCTTCACTGACGAGGCCAACCAGGGGAGTCTGCGTCGCGCCACTCGCTAAGTCCTGTGCTCGCCTTACGGCCGGTAAGCGGTGCCCTCGATGTAGCAGTCGCCGGCCTCGTCGTTGTAGTAGTAGGCCGTGAAGACGCGGCCGTCGGCAAGCTGGAGGCTGTAGGGATAGCCCAGGTCAGCGTGCCCGGCCCCATGGCGGAAGACGATCTCGTGGGCCAAGTCCCAGGTCCGCCCTTCGTCCTTGCTCAGGCAAGCTCGAACGCCGAAGGGCTGCCGACGGTAACCGTAGGACATCAGCAGGCGGCCATCGGCGAGGCGGCACAACTGCTGCGGGAAGCCCCATACCGGGGTTCGTCGCGGCCAGCCCCAGGTTCGCCCGCCATCCGCAGAAGCAGCTTGCCAGACCCAGCCACCGTACTCGACGCGCAGCGAGCAGATTGCCCGGCCGTCCGGGAGTAGGATCAGGTTCGGCTCATCCCACACCTCGGTCTTGTCCGCCTGGGGCTGGCCTGGGCTGTAGCACACCTCCGAAAAGCGCGTCCAGGTCTTGCCGACATCCTCGCTGCGCCACACAGACACGACGTTGGCGCCGTCTCGCCCCGCATCACCGACCCAGTAGAGTGCGCCATCCGGTCCCTGCACCGGTCCACGCGGACTGAAGGTCGGTGCCCGCTGCGCCCCAGACCAGGTCTTGCCGTCATCGGTGGAGACCATCGTCCAGTTCCCGCTGTACTTGTTCCAGCCCTCCTTCTCCATGTTCGCCGTCTCTTCGGGATACTTCGCACGTAGCCCCGGAACCGCCCGCCAGCTATCCCAGGTGCAGAAGCTCGCGACCAGTGTGCCGTCGCGCAGGCACAGAACCGCCGGGTCACGGTCATCAGAGGGCGAGTCGTAGAGCACCTCCCTGGGCGACCAGGTCTTGCCCAGATCGGTGGAGCGCGTGATCACGATTCGACCCCGCGGGCACACGTGCGCATCGCCCTCACGGGCCACCACAAGCAGGTCTCCCTGCGTCGTCTGCGCTACCCCGGGGAAGGCGAAATGCCGGCCCTTCTCGGCGAGGATGCTGACACGCTCCGTCGGCACCAGTGCCTTCTGCTCTGTCATCACCTGCGGCACGAACTTGAGGTACTGCACGTAGATCGGCTTGCCGAGGGAGTGGAGCACGATCTTCTCCCCGGCCATCGGAACTTCGGCCTTCCAGTGGAATTCGAAGTCGTAGTGCTTCGTCGGCGTCGCCGCCGGGGCGGTGATGATGGTGAACTCCTTCTCACTGGACAGGCGGATGCCGAAGGTCATCGTCGGGTCGACCGCACGCAGTCCCAGGTAGAGGTCGCAGACCTCCGTGCGGCCCGGATCGAGGGTGAGATCGGGCGGCAGCCCGCGGGCATTCAGCAGGTCCGGCGTCCAGTTCGGATGCCGCAGAGTCCAGCAGTCCTTCGGTAGCTCGCCACCGGTGGTGCCCGGCTCTGGGGCCCTGGCGACTGCTTCGGCAGGCGTTCCGCTCGCGAAGTCAGACCACAGGATGGGCTCGCCGGCAACGGTGGCCTTGAAGCTCTCCTCCTGCAACCCGCTGTCCTGCGCCCAGGTGACTCCGACGCAGAGCAGACTGAGGGACAGCAGTGAGATCAGCAGATGGCCGAAGCAGTTCATGTGCGCACTCCCGTGCGACCGTTTTCGCTGGACGACTCGGTGGTCGTTGGCACGTCTGGCACACAGAAACTGCCGGAGCACTCGGCCCCGGCAGTTCGAGACCCTTCAAGTACTTCAGACCACGACCGGAGCCCGGCGCAGCGAGGACTCCAAGAAGGCCCTAGAAGGAGGTGCTGGCTGTCAGTCTCAGCTCCGAACGACGGACCTCGCCGGTGCTCAGGCTTGGGTCCTTCTGGTACATCAGCCGGCCCTCCAGCGAGAGTGCGCTGAGGACTTGCTGCCACAGCGACGGCTTCTCTGGTGGTCGGTAGCCCAGCCTGAGTCGATATTCCTCAAACCTGCCGTCGAAGCCTGCCCCGGTGTCGGACTGGGTCGTCCGTGTGTAGGCCAGTTCGCTCTGCAGCCACTTCGCGAGCGGCGTTGCGTAGCTCAGCGCCCACAGCTTCGTGTCCACCTGCGAGGTGGTGCCCAGGTCGCTGCTGTAGTCGCTGTAGGTCGCCGCCACTGCCGATACGGGGGAGAGCGTGTGACTGGCGGTGATAGCCCACTGATCCGTCGCGACGCTCGATCCGGCGCCCGTGCGGTCCGACAGATCATAGGTTGACCAGGAGACCCCGGCCGTCGTCGGTCCCCAGGACTTGCTCAGGCTGGTGCTGAGGGTCCGCTCCGACTGGTCGATTCGCGCATCGCCGACGCCGCCGTTATCCCGGCTGCCCCAGATCCCGGTCACCGCCACCGTCGGCAGTCCTCGTGCCTCGCCATTCCAGGTCAGGCCGGCCGTGAGGTCGGAGACGTCCGTCGCGGGCACCGTCGTCAGACTCTCGAAGCCGCCCGAAAGGAAGTCTTCCGAGCGGTCGGAGTAGGTGAGGCTGAAGGCCAGGTCGCTGCCCGCCGAGGTACCCACGGTGGTCTCCCAGCCGTCATAGCCCCGGCGCAGGAAGGGGTTGCCCAGGGTGTAGAAGTCCGTCGGTATGTCGAAGGCCCTCGTGGACCACGACCAGACGCCCCGTTGCCCTCCCACACTCAGGTCGTAGGCGAGGCCGTTCACGCTGTCGCCGCTCGCGTTGCGGTTGGGATCGTACCACGACCAGCCAACCTCGGCCGCCAGTTGCGTCGCAGACTTGCCCAGCGGACCCGTGACGGACAGCGCCATGGACCGGGAAGACTGGGGCGTTGCGAAGCTCCCCGGAGTCGGCGTGATATCACGGTCGTCCTGAACCTGCACCGCAGACAGCTCGGCCTTGATGCCCCCGAAGTGCAGGGCCATCCGGCCGCCGTAACCGTAGCGATCAAAGCGGTCCTCGGCTCCCACGCCGCCACTGGCGCCGGAGTCCGTGCGCAGGCCGAAGAGGTGCCAGTTCGGACTGTCCACATTGGGTCCGACGGTCAGCACTTCACGACTCGCCAGGCTCTGCGCCGTGTACGGGTTATAGCCGTCGAGAGCAGCGCGACCGGCCGTGACCGCCGTCTGCCCCAGCACGATCTTGGTGCGCAGGTCGCCCAGTGAGACCGACTCCGTTGAAGCGACCAGATTCGTGCGCACATCGAGGGCGACGTTGTGACTCACGTTGCCGCTCAGGACCATGTCGGCGCTCGTGCTGAAGGAGGCGTCAGCCGCCGTGCGCGGGGTCGAGGTCTCATAGACCTGCGCGTTCGAGTCACCGGCCACGCGACCCGAGATGGTGACCGAAGAGGGGCTGACCAGCGCCAGCGTCAGCGGCTTCTCACCGGGCTTCTCCTGAGCAGGCGGCTGTGTCGGTGCAGGCGTTGCCCCGGCACCTCCGGTCTCGGCCTCGGCAAACCGCAGCGAGGGCTTCGGCACAGCCGGCTCTCGTGGCGACTGCAGGCCGGCGAAGGAAACCGCCGCAGAGCCCTCCGGGTCAAGCAGTGCAAAGGAAGTGGACCACGCCGGGTTCTGCGCGACCTCCAGCGGTCCCTCCGGTTCAGAGACCACGGCAGGCTTCGGGGCGGGCGCTGCGCCGGTGGTCGTCTCCGGTGCCTTGGGGCGCGGTGGCGCCGATACGTCCACCAGGGCGTCTCGGCTTTCCACGCGGTTCGGAGCCATCACCCGCAAGGTCACCACGTTCGGGCCCAGGCGGAACAGCGAATCGAGCTTGACCATCGCGGTCGCCGACTTGACCTCCACGAGGGACCCCGCCGTCATGGTCGCTGTGAAGGGCACCAGCGGCACGCCGTTCAGTGTCCAGAAGCCGGAGATGGAGCCCGTGCCAAGGCCGCGAATCACCGCCCGGAAGGGCACCCTGGCGCCCTGGACAACGCCCAGTCGCGTGCCCTCCGGCGGATCGATGATGCGCACCTCCTGGACCACGAAACAGGCTGCCGTGGGGCGAACGGAGATCATGACGCCATTGGTGCTCCCCACGGAACTGCGAACCCAGACACGCACACCTGCAGCGACCTCAGCGGACCCCGGCGGCGTGAGCGCAATCGTCGCTCTTCCACCCGGGCCGGTGATGCCGATGCCCAGGCGGACACTGGAGTTCAGCCCGTTGGTCAGCTCCACGGTGGCGTTCGGAATGCCCGCTCCCGTCTCGTCCATTACGGTGACCATCGCAGGCTGCGCGATCCCCTGGACGAGATAGGTTGGCGAGACGCGTACCTGGATCCGCGGGTTGATGATGACCGTGACATCATCGTCGGCCAGGTTGGCGATCGGCCCTGCCTGGAGTGCCGTGCCCAGCATCAGCAGAGCACAGATCACCACGCAACTTCGCAGCAGGGCTGAAGGGAACGGACGGTGGTTGTGTGGCCGCATGTGTGAATCACCCTCGCCACTGTCCAGAATCGAGCGGATGGTCTGCAAACACCCGGTGCGTCCTCCGACAAGAGCGTACGTCCTGCCTCGGCCTCACAAGAGTCCGCGCTCAGAGGCCGCCGGTGACGCCAAAGGTCGTCACCGTCGCCGTTCCCTGCGTCGTGCCCACCGTCGCGTAGACCGTGATGGGCACCTGGCTGGGGATGTTGGTCCTGACGGTAGCTGTGTTGCCCACATACGTCAGCTCCACGTGAAGCTGCGTCGGCTCCGAAGTGGTCCAGGTCCAGCCATCCTCCGGCACGGGAAGCTCCAGCCCGGCAGCGTTGTAGGCTTTGGCCTGAAGCGTGGCGCTTGTCCCGTAGGGCACATTGACCGTTGAGGGCGTGATCACGATCTGCGCGGGAGAGAAGGCTCCGAAGGTCGTCACGGTCGCCGTTCCCTGCGTCGTACCCACCGTCGCGTAGACCGTGATGGGCACCTGGCTGGGCATGTTAGTCCTGACGGTCGCTGTGTTGCCCACGTAGGTCAGTTCCACGTGAAGCTGCGTCGGCTCTGAGGTGCTCCAGGCCCAGCTGTCCTCCTGCACGGGAAGCTCGACTCCGGCAGCGTTGTAGGCCTTGGCCTGAAGGGTGGCGCTTGTCCCGTAGGGCACATTGACCGTCGAGGGCGTGATCACGATGTGGTGGGGAGAAGCGACGGCGATGCCGATCTCCCCGCTGACCGTTCCCACGCTGGCCCGAACCGTTGAGCTGCCCGGACGGAAGGCGCTGACCAGCCCCATCCCGTCCACCTCGGCCATGAGCGGGGCCGTGGAGGACCAGGTGAACTGTGGCACCAGCAGGACGTTGTCCTCACTGTCGTAGGCGGTGGCCGTGAGCTGCACCTGACCGCCGAGGTCGAGGGTGGTGCTGCCGGCGGCCGTCACGCCCACTCGGTACGGATCGCCGGAAAGCGTGAAGCCCACCGTTAGGGAGGAGTCTGCGACCACCGTGACGTCCTTCACGGCCCAGGCCAGGAGGTTGCTGACCACCAGGTTCTGGTTGACGTTCGTGTAGTCGCGGTATGCCCCGACGTGCAGGTGCACGGAGCCAACCGGTACGCCGGGGATCGTGAGCAGCGAGGTGGTTGTGCTCTGGGGCCGGAGCGCTGCCAGCTTCGCGCTCCATCCGCTGCCGTTGGAAAGCGCCAACTGCACGCAGGTGGCGTTTGCGGGGATGGCCGCCGTGCCGACGGTTGCTGCCGGTGGCGGCCAGTTGATCTGGACCACCACGCTACCTGTGCGGCTGTCCGTCGCGACGGTGGTGCCTCCGCCGCAGCCGCTCAAGGCAACCACGAGCGGCAGAACGCAAAGGAGGAGGGGCGAAACGCGGCAGTGACAGAAGTGTCCCATGATGCCGGACCTCCATCAGTGGCAGTCTGCTGGACACCGGACACGGCCAACCTGACACACAAGACCCTGACACGGAGTGTCAGCCCGTATGTCGTGCTATTCGCGCTCTACGCACCCTTTCCTGCACCGGCAAGGCGGCAGGCCAAAGGTCACAAAGCAAACCGGCGGGGGTAGACCCCGCCGGCGCAGGAAGCACGGAAGCTGATTGTGGGGCGAGTTGGCCGCCCGGGCTAGTTCAACACCAGGGAGAAGTCCTTGGTCGTCACACCGCCACTGGTGACGATTGCCTGCGCAGAGGCGGCCTTGTAGCCATACTTGAAGCCCTCGATGCTGTGAGTCCCGACGGGGAGGTCCAGCAGGCACTGGCCCGCGGTACTGCCGATGGTCGCCAGCTTATCCAGACGGAACCAGGGCCCCGAAGGCAAAGTGAGGCCGGAGACCGTGGCCACTGAAGTGCGAGTCGCGGCGCTGATCGTCGGCTCGAAGGGAGTGCTCAGCGTTGCGCTGAGCAGCGGCTCACTCAGCGAGCTGCCGGACCTGTTCGTGATGTTGCTGCGCACCACGCCGGTCGAGACAGAGGCGCCCGTCGTCAGGACCAGGGCTGCGGTGCCGTCCTTCCCGGACTGAACGGAGAGGTACTTCGCGTCAGCCGCATAGCCCGCAGCCGCTGCGAAGACCAGCCAGTTCCCATACTGCGCCGGGCCAAGGGTATAGGCGCCGGAGCTGTCCGTGAAGCCCATCATGTAGTCCATCGAGGTCCCGGGAGCCTGCGGGAAGGTCAGCGGCGCGCTGTTGGTCAGCAGCAGGGCGCCGTTGCGGACCGCGACCACGCGTACCCCGGACAGCAGTGCGCCCGAGGAGGAATCGCGCCGGACGGTCCCCTTGATCACGCCGCCCTCAAAGGGGTTCTCGCTGCGCAGACTGAAGGAGTGTCCGGGCGTGATGTGCACGGTGGAGTGGAGGCCGCGCCGCATCCCCGGCGGCAGGGCAACGGTGACCAGGTAGTCACCCTCCGAGACACCCGCGAGGGTGAACACGCCGTTCACCGAGGCCGCCACAGCCAGGTCGTACCCATCCAGATAGACATGATAGCTGGACGCGTTGTTGTCGTCGTCGGCGAACCACTTGTCCCAGGCTGCCAGCAGAGCCAGCCCGGAGCAGCCTGACACCAGCACCACGAGGCCCACAAGAGCTATCGGCACGCCAAGAAGGCGCAAGGATCGGTTCATCTGCATGACCTCTCGTCTAGGATGAGCCGGCGGTGCGGCCCTGCACTTTACGGCAGCTTGAGCCAGTCGTCCAGGAACCGCAGTAGCTGTCCCGTGCAGCCGGCTTCGCTGCTCTCCACCTGCATCGTCTCCAGCTTCACACCTTCGCCCAGGAGCTCAAAGCCCGCCTTCGTCCGCTCGAAGAGCTCGCGCACGCCGGTCTCAGGCACGCTGGTGTCGGAGTTGCTTTGGACCATGATAAGCGGTCGCGGGGCCACGAGGCAAGCCACGTCGTCCAGGTCCGCGTACCGCAGCAGACCGGGCACCAACTCCGGTGGAGGCGCCTCGCGTGTGAAGCAGTCGCGGGCTACCACCAGCTCCCGCAAGGTGCTTAGTCCACCGCTGATCGCCGTGCAGTTCACGCGCTCCTCCAGGGCGGCGGTGAACAGCGCAGCCGGTGCCGCAGGTCGCAGGGCCGTCATGCCGATCCGGTCACTGCGCACCTCGGGACGCGTCTGCAAGTAGTCTACACCCCGCGACAGGTCCCACACGTGCATCCCCATCAGCGGGCGTCCCAAGAGCTGGCCGGTGGCTGCCAGCCCGTCCGCATCATCCCGAGCCTCGCCGTAGCCTCGCAGGTCGGGCACCAGGACCACATACCCGCGCTGCGCAAGCTCCACGGCATAGCGGTAGCCCGGCAGATCGGGTTCGCCGGTCAGTCCCAACAGCGCATCGCCTTCGGCCTCGCGCGACGGCACGCAGATCACCGCCGGAAGCGGGTTCTCGTTGTCATGGGGCACGCAGACCCAGGCAAAAGCAGTCAGGCCGACCTCGACGTTGTACGCCAGCCGGGTGCGCGAGAACCCCTCTTCATCCACCTGTTCCAGTTCGCGCACGTCCAGGGGGCAAGCAACGGGACGAGTGCTCAGCGGCGGCCCGGAAATCGTCTCATCCTCCCATGCAAGGCCCAGCAGGTCACGCAGCCGATGTGTCAGTTCCGCACGCCACTGCTCCGGATGGTCGGCCCAGCGGACCAGCAGCGAGTAGGCAGGCTCCAACACCCGCACCTGCTCGCGCAGTGCGACATGTGGAGTGTGCCGGTACCAGGTTGGAAAGTCCACGTCGGCGTCACCTGCAGGGGAGAGACTGACGGCGGCCCCGGTTCGGTACCCTCTCAGAGCTCAATGCCCGGCTGAGCGGGAAGGCCGTCGTCGTGGGGATGCTTGATAGCCTCCATGTGTGTGACCAGGTCGGCGGCTTCGATCAACTCCGGCGGCGCATCGCGGCCCGTCAGGACCACGTGCATTCCAGCCGGTCGTTTCGAAAGCGCTGCCAGGACATCGCCGACGGGGAGCACACCCGCCTTCATGCAGTATGTGACCTCATCCAGGATCACCAGGTTCCACCAGGGCGACTGCAGAGCCGTGCAGGCCTCCTGCCAGGCCCCCCGGGCGGCTGCGATGTCCTCCGGCGTCCACTCGCCGATCACGAAGCCGCAACCGAGGGTCTTCATGGTGAAGCCAGGTCCCAGCCGGTCGGCCATCCGGTGTTCGCCGGTCTCCTCGCTGGCCTTGAGGAACTGTAGCACCAGGACACGCTGCCCGTGTCCCAGGGCACGCAGGGCAAGCCCTAACGCCGCCGTCGTCTTGCCCTTCCCGTCGCCGGTATACACGATCACCAAACCGTGCGGTTTGGCGGTCTCGGAAGCACTCATGTGCTCGATCCCTCCTCGTGAGACTATTCACGGTCCAGATTCCTTGGCTCCCGAGTCGCCTGGTCTTCAGGCCTTGCGTACGACCTGCCCGGCCAGTTCGTCGGTCACCTCGCCCTTCGCCAGCGCCACCTTGCCATTGACGATAACCCAGGGGATCCCCTTCGGGTACTGGTGCTGCTGCTCGAAGGTGGCGGCATCGATGATGCTGTTCCAGTCGAAGGCTACGATGTCTGCGTAGTTGCCACCGACCAGCACTCCGCGCTCGCGGAGGCCGAAACGTTCCGCTGTCAGGCTCGTGCACTTGCGCACGGCCTCCTCTACGGTCAACAGGCCCCGGTCGCGTCCATAGTGACCGATGATGCGCGGGAAGGTGCCATAGTTGCGCGGATGCGAGACGCCTTCGCCGAGCACCCGCAAGTGGCCGTCCGATCCGCCCACCACCAGGGGGTGCTGGTAGAACCTCTCGATGTTGGCCTCGCACATGACAAAGAAGATGCACGACACTCCGCCTTGCACGATCAGGTCGATGGCCACGTCCATGGGGTCCTTGCCGACCTCAGCCGCGTACTCGTCCAGACGCTTGCCGTCCAGTTCAGGTTTGGGATCCAGCGGCGCGAACATCACATTGTGCGGCCCGCCGATGAGGTTGAACTGGTCCGCGATGGCCCGTCGTAGGCGCTGGCTCCACCCCGCGTCGTACAGCGACTCCCAGCCTCCGCGAGCCTGCGCTTCGGAGCGAGCCCACATCGGCAGCAACGCCGAAACGCCGGTGAAGCAGGCGACGTAGGGATAGCGGTCGGCCATCACGTCAACACCTCGCCGCACGCCCTCCTCCATGAGGTCGAAAACAGCGTCAATCTTCCACCAGTTCCGCTGCCCGTAAGTCTTGATGTGCGAGATCTGCACCGGGCACTCGGCCCGAGCCCCAATCTCCAGGATCTCCTCAACCGCGCCCAGCAGCGAATCGCCCTCATTGCGGATGTGACTGGCGTAGAGACCGCCCTTGTTCGCTGCGGCCTTGGTGACCTCGGCGATCTCATCCGTGGTCACATAGGCCGGGAAGTAGCCGTTCGAGATGCCGAGTGCGCCTTCTTCCATTGCCTGGGTCACCAGGCCCTGCATCTGGCGGATCTCCTCCAGATTCGCGGGCCGTCCAGCTTCCCTCACCACCTGGCCACGCACCGTTCCGAGGCCGACCAGCATGGCGTAGTTCTGGCGAATCCCCGCCCGAGCGACGGCGGCGAAATGCTCTCCCACGGGCCAGGCACTCCCGCCGCAGTTCCCGGCAACCAGCGTCGTGACGCCCTGCCGCAGGTAGTTCTCGGCCTTCGGAAGGCTCAGGATGCCCGTGCGCGCTTCGTTGTGGGCATGGTTGTGGGGGTCGATGAAACCCGGTGCGACGATCAGCCCGGTGACGTCGATCTCCTGCTTCGCCGCCGCCTCCGACAGGTCGTCGATGACGGCAATACGCTCTCCGTTGATGCCAACGTCGCCCGGACGTGCCGGTGCGCCCGTTCCGTCGACGATGCTGCCGCCTCTGAGGATCAGATCGAATTCCAAGGGTCGGCCTCCCGTTGCCGTCTTTGTTGCGATCATGAGCCTGGGTGTCGGAGGATGCCCGCACACCGGTGCGGAACTTCCCCGTGGTCGCCAGGGTGCCCTTCCTTGCTCGCCGGTGGAAACTGTGGAGGGCATGTGGCGACGCGATCTCGACCGACCCTTGACGGCGACGGCTCTTCTCTGGCACGCATCACCCACAAGGCCCCTTGCCTCAGCGGGGCATCACCAATCTGGGAGTGGTCCAGCATGAAGTACCTCAAGTTCGGCAATTCCGGCGTCGAGGTATCCGCGCTCTGCCTGGGAGCCATGACCTTCTACGAGCGCAACGACGAGGAGACCTCGATCGGCATCGTGCGCAAGGCCGTTGACATGGGCATCAACTTCATCGACACCGCCGACAGCTATGGCCGCGGCAAGAGTGAGCTGTTCCTCGGCAAGGCTCTCGAGGGCCTGCGCGAGAAGGTCTTCCTCGCCACCAAGTTCTTCGTCCCCTACACTCCGGATCGGCGTCTTGGTGGCGGACTGGCCTGCTCCCGCAAGCACATTCTGCGCTATGTCGACGACACACTGAGCCGCCTGCGGACCGACTACATCGACCTGCTGCAGCTACATCACCCGAACTCCAAGGTCGGTGTGGAGGAGACGCTCTCAGCGCTGGATTCGCTGGTCAAGCAGGGCAAGGTCCTCTATCTGGGTGTCAGCAATCACTATGCCTGGCAGATGGCGCACCTGCTGGGAGTGGCGGCCCTCCATAGCTGGGAGCCTTTGATCTCGATCCAGGCCCGCTACAACCTGCTGGACCGTGTGGTCGAGAACGAGACCGTTCCCTTCTGCAAGCGCTTCAACCTCGCGATGATGGCCTACAGCCCGCAGGACGGCGGCCTCTTGACCGGCAAGTATCAGCGGGGCATTGAGCCCGATCCCGAGTCCCGAGCGGGGAAGACCAAGTCCTTCGCCGACCGGCTGACCGACGAGACTTTCGACGTGGTGGAGAAGATCGAGGCTGTGGCGCAGCGGCTGGAGATGGGCATCAACCAGCTCGCAGTCCTGTGGGTCATGCAGAAGGATTTCTGCTGCATCCCCATCATCGGTGGCAGCAAGCCGGAGCACTTCGACCCGCTCTACGAGATCGTCGACAGGGAGATCCCGGAGGAGGACATGCAGTACCTGGCCGACCTCACCCGCAGCTACCGGTTCCAGGACTTCGTGAACCAGCCGCAGATCGGCGGCAGCTCGCCTGCCCTGAACTGGTTTTAGCCCGCGCTCTGTTGGCCCAGCAGCCTCTCGATCTGGTGGCGGTTGGGCAAGGAGGGCATGGCGCCTGCTGTCGTCACAGCGAGAGCCCCTGCCGCAGACGCGAATCGGGCCGCCTCCTGCAGGGGGCGGCCCTCTGCGAGTCCGGTGGCCAGGGCTCCGGTGAAGGCGTCGCCGGCACCCACTGCATCCACGGGTCGCACCGGGAAGGAGGACACCCGCGAGACCCCGGTCTTCTCCACTACTGCGCAGCCCTCGGAGCCCAGCGTCATGACTACGGCTGTCATGCCGCGGGTCAGGAGGAGGTCGGCGGCATCGCGCAGGCTGCCTCCGGCAAGGCCATCGGCCAGCAGGCCCATCTCGGTCTGGTTGCAGACCAGGTAATCGACCTCGGCCAGCAGCTCCGGCGGCACACCTCCCGGCGGCACCGGTGACGGGTTCAGCATGAAGGGAGTGTTCACTTCGCGGCAGAGACGCCCGGCGGCCATGACAGTCTCCATCGGCGACTCAAGCTGGGCGACAACGACGTCGGCAGCCGCGATCCGCTCTCTGGCGCCCTCCACGTCCTCAGGGGACAGTCGCGAGTTGGCGCCGGGGCAGACCGCAATCATGTTCTCCCCGCTACCGCGCTCGACGTAGATCAGCGCAGTCCCCGTCGGAAGCTCCTCGCACAGACGCAGTAGCCCTGTGTCCACTCGTTCGGTGGCGAGTTTGTCCAGGTAGGCCCGGCCACCGTCGTCCTTGCCCACACAGCCCAGCAGGGAAACCACTGCACCCGACCGGGCCGAGGCGACTGCCTGGTTGGCGCCCTTTCCGCCTTGCGTCACCAGCAACTCTCCACCCAGCACGGTCTCGCCCGGACAGGGTAGACGGTCTACGACGGCGGTGTAGTCAATGTTGAGGCTGCCCAGGACCAGGACTGTTGGGGGCACGATGCCGACCTCCCGGAGGTTGCTCAAAACGAAGCGTGATGGTGTGCAGGGGTTAGGGCTAGCTGTGGCAGGGCAGGCTTCACTGCACCGGCGAGCCGGTGCCGGTGAGAGGCCGGGCGCTGACTACATCGATCAGCTTGGTCAGGTGCTCGATGAGCTCGTCCAGGTCCTGGCGCTCGTGGATCTCGACGCCCAGCGTCAGTCGGGCCAGGTTGGGGCCTTCCAGGTGCGCCTCAGCCCGGCGGATGTTCAGGCCCAGGTCGGCCACCACCGCCGTGATGTGCGAGAACAGCCCCATACGGTCCACCGCCAGCACTTCGACCTCAGTCAGGAAGTGCGAGTCCTTCGTGCCCTCCCACAGCAGGGGAATGACACGACCCGGCTCACGCTCTGCCCGGTACTTGAGGTTCTTGCAGTCACTGCGATGGATAGCAAGCCCGCCGCCACGGGTAATGTAGCCGACGATGTCGTCGCCCGGCAGTGGGTTGCAGCACTGTGACATGCGGTGGCTGAAGCCCTTCACACCGGAGGAGGTCACCGTGGGAGCCTGACCGGCGGCCGGAGACCTTGGCGGTGCGAACCGTGCCACCTCATCGGCCAGGGTCAGCGGCAGAGTCGGGCGCTTCAGGTGGCGCAGGACGGTCTCGGGCTCCACGTCGCCATAGCCCATCGCCGCGTAGAGCCCATCCAGGTCGGTGTAATTCAGGTGCTCGGCCACCGTGGCCAGTCGCTGCAAGTCCAGGGCGCCACGTTCCGAGGCCTTCAGCCGCTCGACTTCGCGGGTGAAGATCTCCTTGCCGAGGATGATGCTGTCATCCCGAGTCTTCTGGCGCAGGAAGCGGCGGATCTTGGCCCGTGCATGGGAGCTCTGGGCGATGCGTAGCCAATCGCGGCTGGGTTCGGCGCCGGCCTGGGTCATGATCTCCGCGACATCGCCGTTCGCGAACTTGTAGTCCAGCGGCACCAGCCGCCCGTTCACCTTGGCGCCCACACAGCGGTGGCCGACCTCGGTGTGGATTCGGTACGCGAAGTCAATCGGCGTGGCACCCGCCGGGAGGTCAATAACATCGCCCTGGGGAGTGGCCACAAACACTTGGTCCCTAAACAGGTCCACCTGCAGCAGCTCGAGGAACTCGTGACTCTCCTGCAGGTCGGTCTCAAGGTCGATGAGCTGGCGGAGCCAGCCGATGTGCTTGTCCAGCTCGGGGTCGCTCTGACCCTCCTTGTAGCGCCAGTGGGCGGCGACACCATACTCGGCGGTCCGGTGCATCTCCCGGGTGCGGATCTGCACCTCCATCGGCAGGCCGTTGTAGCCCAGGACCTTGGTGTGGATGGACTGGTACTGGTTGCTCTTGGGCCGGGCGATGTAGTCGGTGAACTGGCCCTCCAAGGGGATCCACAGATCGTGTACAATTCCCAGGGCGGCGTAGCAGTCGCCCACGTTGTTCACGATCACCCGCAGCGCCATCAGGTCGCCGATCTGCTCGAAGTCGATGTGCTGGTTCCGCATCTTGTTGTAGATGCTGAAGATGTGCTTGGGGCGTCCGTAGACCTCGGCCTCGACCCCGGCCTCGTACAGATGCTCGGCGAGCGTGTTGCGGCAGCGGTCGATCTCGCGCTCCCGCTCAGCCCGGGTTTTGCCGAGCTTCTCGACGAGCTCGAAGTACGCGCCCGGCTCCAGATAGCGCAGGGAGAGGTCCTCAAGCTCCCACTTCAGGCGCCAGATCCCCAGCCGGTGGGCCAGGGGCGCGAAGATCATCTGCGTTTCCTGAGCAATCGCCTCGCGGCGGTCGGGAGCCAGCGGCGACAGCGTCCGCATGTTGTGGAGGCGGTCTGCAAGCTTGATGATGATGACGCGGATGTCCTCGGCCATGGCGAGGAACATCTTGCGCAGGTTCCGGGCCTGCTCTTCCTTTTCGGTGCGGAAGTTGAGGTTGCTTAGCTTGGTGACGCCGTCCACGAGGCGACCAATGCCGGGGCCGAACTGTTCGGTCACGTCCTCAATAGTGACGTCGGAGTCCTCCACCACGTCGTGCAGGAGTGCGCTGGCCACGGAAGGCGGATCGGCCTCGATATGGGCCAGAATCGAGCTCACGTTCAGAGGGTGCGTGATGAAGGGGTCGCCGCCCTTGCGCATCTGCCCCGCATGGGCATGGTCGGCGAAGTCGTAGGCGCGCACCAGCAGGTCCCGGTCCACTCCGGGCCAGTAACCGCTTACCTGTTGGGCGATCTCGTCGATCGAAGGCGCCATAGAATGACCAGGTGTGGGAACGTAAAGTGAAGTGCGCGTGGGGCGACAGGGTACGCTCAAACGAGGTTGCGGAGAGGCAGCAAGGAACGCGTCCGAGGTAGTCGACCTCGCCCCTATTCCAGACAGCATTCATTATACCATCCGCCGCGATACGGCCACAAGCAGGATGACGGTCCGCATGGAAACAGCACGCGACAGAGTCGTTGCGATAGCGATGTCGGGCGGTGTTGACAGCACCGCAGCAGCCCTGTGCCTCCGTGCCGAGGGCTGCCAGGTGATCGGCCTCACGGCCCTGCTCGCCACTCATGCAGGCTCGGAGCGGGCGGCTCAGAAGGCTGAAGACCTCTGCCGCCACCTGGGCATCACCCACCACACCCTCGACCTGCGCGAGGACTTTGACCGGGTTGTTATCCAGCCCTTCGTCGAGGAGTACGCCCGCGGACGGACTCCGAACCCCTGTGTGGGCTGCAACGAGCAGGTGAAGTTCGGTCTCCTGGGCGATTGCGCTCGCAAGCTGGGCGCTGAGGCCCTGGCTACCGGCCACTATGCGCGGACCCGTCTCCACACTGACGGCGTCCACAGCCGGGTTTGCCTCCTGCGGGCCGCCAGTCTACATAAGGACCAGTCCTACGTCCTGCACCACCTGTCGCAGGATCAGTTGTCCTTTGCCCGCTTCCCCCTGGGCGAGATGACCAAGGACCAGGCACGCGAGTTCGTCGCTGCGGCCGGGGTAACCATCGCGCCCTCGGAGGAGAGCCAGGACATCTGCTTCCTGGAGGGCCTCCACTTCGACGAACTCTTGCGCGAGCGAGTGCCGACGGCCTTCCGGCCGGGCGAGATCGTGGACCTCGAAGGCACCGTTCTGGGCCACCATGACGGGGTGGCCCAGTACACCGTCGGGCAGCGCAAGGGCCTGAGGCTTGGTGGAGCCGGCGGTCGCCGTTTCGTCCTCCGTCTGGAGCCTGAGACGAACCGCGTAGTGGTGGGTCAGGACGCCGAGGTCTGGGTGCACTCCTGCGAAGTCGACCAGGTCAACCTGATCTGCGTGCCCGAGGCCGGTGCCGCCGATCCGCAGTCACTACTCCCGCTGACCCTGGACTGCGAGGTCATGGTCCGCTACAACGGCACGCTCACTCCGGCGCAGGTCACGGTCGACGGCGACACGGCCCAGGTTCGCTTTGCACGTCTTGCTCGAGCGCCGACACCCGGTCAGTCCGCGGTCTTCTACCAGGGCGACTGCTGCCTGGGCGGCGGCGTCATCTGCTCAACCGAACTCACCAAAGCCAGGTGCTGACGGCTCCATCTCGCACACCGGCCGATTCGAAGGGAGCGAAGTCCCATGCTCAAGGGCGACAAGGTCATCTTGCGAGCCATCGAGCGCCAAGACGCCGAACGGCTCCACAAGTGGATGAATGACCCCGAGGTGATCCGCTTCATGGGCATGCGCTTCCCGATCTCCCTGCTGGCGGAGGAGAACTGGGTGGCGCAGGAGCACGACCCCAAGAAGGAGCTGCGTCTGGCCATCGATACGCTGGAGGGCCGGCACATCGGCAGTTGCGGCCTTGGCCATATCGACCCTTACACACACAGCGCCGAGCTGGGGGTCTGCATCGGGGACAAGGAATACTGGAGCCAGGGCTACGGCACCGACGCCCTGGTCACCCTCTGCGCCTTCGGGTTCACGCAGATGAACCTGCACCGCATCTCACTGCGGGTCTTCGCGGAGAACACTCGGGGCATCCGCTGCTACGAGAAAGTCGGCTTCCAGCACGAGGGCACGCTGCGGGAGGACGTGTACAAGAACGGCCGCTACCACAATCTGCTGGTCATGGGCATCCTCGTCCACGAGTTCGCGGAGCTCTGGCCGCAGCGCTGGCCGGAGGACTAACAGGGCCTCGCCCCGGGCCTAGGCTCCCATCTGGAGGATCAGGCCCAGGCACAGCAGGCCCAGACCCACCAGCGTCGCCAGCAGACTGCCGTAGAACGAAAGCGCCCAGTTGTGGCAGGTGTGGGTATCCCCGTTGGGGAGCTTCACCTGCCACAGCTCCAGGAAGGGCCGCGGATAGCGCCGATACCAGCCACTGGCGGTCACCTTCTGCCCCTCGAAGCTCTCCGCACGGAACAGTCCGAAGAGCAACTCGAAGATCCGCAAAGGCTGGCGGTAGTCCAGCACCATGAAGCCGGTGTCGTCCTGGATCACCAGGTCCTCGCTCCAGTACAGCCCCGGAATGCCCCTGCCAATCACGGTGCCCTCCAGTGTCGAGGGAAGCGACCGGATCTGCGACACCTTCACCTCGCCAACCAGGTCAGTGATCTTTCGGGGCGGGAAGCTCTTCGTCGGGTACTTGTACAGGACGCGCAGGAAGGCCCCCAGTGCCCAGCCGGCAACAATTGCCGACAGCGGCGCCAGCAGCAGGTTGCCCTCGCCGGTGTCGAAGCCCTTGACGATGCCCAGGCCGAAGGAGGCCGCGACGCCCGTTAGCAGACCGATCAGGGGCAGGTACTGGGCCAGCAGGTCCGTCAGGAACTCGTCCCAGTAGCCCTCTGGTGCCTTGCTCGGCACCTTGTAGAGCGGCACTTGCCCCATCCGCTCCGCCAGCGTACCCAGAGCCCGAACCCGCTTGGCCGGCAGAGGGTGGCTGGAGCTGAGCTCGCACACCAGCGCCCAGGGGTTCCACACATCCCAGCGCATGGCCCGCAGCGTTCCCGCGTGGTCGGGTGCATGGTCGGCCTGCGAGTAGCTCCCGGCGGCCGCAAGGGCCATGGACGCCCCGAAGCCCGGGTCGAAGATGCCCATCGACTTCAGGCCGCCGGACACCGCCAGCGCCTGGGCGGTCACCTTCTTCTCGCCACCCTCCACAGACACGCCCTTGGGAGCCCTCGCAAGCCCGTAGGCGATCTTCATGAGCGCGGAGGCCAGCGCATTGGGATTCTGACTGGTCTCGGCAGAGAAGCTGTCGGCGTAGTACTCCCGCACCCGGCTCAGGAGCAGCACCACGTACTGGCTGATGAGGTAGAACACGTAAGCCATCAGCGCCACCAGGGCGACATAGCCGCCGTTGCGGTTCCGCCCGCGCCCCGAGGCTATTCCGAAGCGGTAGATCATGTACAGGACCATCGGCACCGTCGCCGCGACGGTCATGACCACGAAGTCCCAGTGGACGATGTGTCCCATCTCGTGGAGCACGACGGCCTTGCGCTCCTCAGAGTCGCACAGGTCGATGAGGCCGCGGGTCACGACCACTCGGGCGTTGTTGGGATGGTGGCCGAAGGTGAAAGCATTGGGGTTCCCGTCCTCAATCACCCCGAAGCGCGGCTCACGCAGGCCCCGGTCGTGGCACACCGCACGCACAGCCGTCGCGATCACCGGGTCGGCAGCATCCAGCGGCATCCAGTTGATCTTGTACACCCACTGGATGATCGAGGGACTGATGAGGTACTGCAGGCAGCCGATCGCGAGGGCAAAGAGGATCCCGGCGGTCACCGCCACCGGCCCCTCAAGGCCCAGGGCATACAGCGCCGCCACCCCTACCGCGAAGACCATCCCCCACAGCATCCCCAGAACCATCAGCGAGCGGAAGGCCAGGTTCGCCACGACACACACCTCCAGATGACAGGGGACGACAGACGGCCTGTTGCGCCCCAGAGGACCCCGATGCGAGACACTCAGTCCGGTTCGGCGAAAGCACCTCCGGTTCCTGCCGAAAGCAGAGGGGAGCGACCATCGGCCGCTCCCCCGGGCAACTCTTGCTGCCTGGACGCCCTTAGGAGCTGGGCTCCGCCGGGTCCCAGCACAGCTTCTGGTCGACGCTCTGCTCCTTGGCCCACTTGCAGTGGCCATCGACGTAGCCGAAGATCAGGCCGTCATTGTGACGCTGAGGGTACTTGTTGCCGATGAAGGAGTCGTCCTGGGGCGGATGACCGGCGAGGTCGTTGTTGGCGTCATTGATCCACCAGCGTCCGCTGGTTGCGACCTTGCTATCCCCGGTGAGGTTCGGGTTCATCACCTCAGGCGAGGCATCGCCCACCAGGATCTTCACAGCCGGGTCGAAGAAGTTGCCCAGAGACTGGGCGCTGGCATAGTAGCTCAACCCATAGCCAGGTCCGCTGTCCTTACGGTCCGGGCAGAACATGATCTGGCGGTTGTGAGTGTAGGGGAAGATGCCGTTGTACCACTGGGTCTGGGGATCGCCGGCCACGAGCTGGCCCTTGACGATGCACTCGTCAAAGTCCTGCGCATACATTGAGACGGCCATGCAGATCTGGTGGAGGTTGGAGATACAGGCGGCCTGTCGCCCCTTGGCCCGTGCGTTGGAGTATACGGGCATGAGGATAGAGGCCAGGATGGAGATGATGGCAATAACCACCAGCAACTCGATCAGCGTGAAGCCCTGGCTGCGTCTTGGGTCCATCTGAGTCCCGCCTTTCACCCTCCTGGACCGCCCGAGGCCTTAGCCCTGCATCGCCTGAGGTATCCTTCACTAACCATAACGCTTACCCCCCACTTTGGTTCACTCACCAAGGCTCCCCTGGACTCGGAATCACCAGGAGGTGTCAGTATGGACGAGAGGGAATAGGGGCAAGTTCCAGCAGCCCGAACCTCTGGGTGATCCATGAGCGCAGACTGCCTTCTTGCCATCGATCAGGGCACTACCTCCAGCCGGGCGGTGATCGTCGGGCCTTCGGGCACCATCATCGCCGACCACCGCTGTGAGTTCCCGCAGCACTACCCCCGACCGGGCTGGGTGGAGCACGATCTGGAGGACCTCTGGGACAGCGTGGTTTCCTCCGTTACGGGCGCGATCGCCAAGCTCCCCGGAGGCTGGAACCGCATCGCCGCCCTGGGTGTCACCAATCAGCGCGAGACCATCGGAGTCTGGGAGCGACGAAGCAGCCGCCCCGTCTCAAGGGCCATCGTCTGGCAGTGTCGCCGCACGGCTGAGATGTGCGATATACTTCGCCGTGACCATGCCGAGGCCCTGCACCGCCTCACCGGTCTGACGGTCGATCCCTACTTCTCGGGTCCCAAGCTGCGCTGGCTGCTGGACAATACCCCCGGGCTGCGCGGGAGAATCGGCGAACTCGCCGCCGGCACCATCGACACCTGGGTCGTGTGGAAGCTTACCGGCGGGGCACAGCACCTCACCGACCCGACCAACGCGTGCCGGACGATGCTGTACGACCTCGATCAGCGCGCCTGGTCGCCGGAGCTGCTGGACCTGATGGACCTTCCCCGGGAGATTCTGCCGCAGGTGGTGGCCTCCGGTGGGCGCTTTGGCGAAACCGCCCCGTGCGAGGGGATTCCGGGCGGGATCCCGATCTGTGCGGTGATGGGCGACCAGCAGTCAGCCCTGTTCGGTCAGGGGGGCGTGGAGGCCGGGCAAGCCAAGAACACCTACGGGACGGGATGTTTCCTGCTTGCCAACACAGGGCGAAGTCGCGTAGACTCCCGGGCTGGTCTTCTCTCTACCCTCGCCTGCGATGCCACAGGGAGCCCGTGCTACGCTCTGGAGGGTAGTGTTTTCGTCGCAGGGGCGGCCGTGCAATGGCTCCGCGACGAGTTGGGCGTGATATCCTCGTCCGCCGAAGTGGAGACGCTGGCGGCGTCGGTCCCCGATACAGCGGGCGTGTCCTTCGTTCCGGCCTTTGTTGGTCTAGGTGCCCCGTACTGGGATGCCGGTGCTCGTGGCGCGCTTCTGGGCCTCACTCGCGGAGCTGGACGGGCTCACCTTGCCCGCGCCGCCCTGGAGGCCATTGCGCACCAGAGCGTTGACGTGCTGGAGGCCATGGCGACAGACGGCGCCGAGGTGGTCCAGTTGAGGGTCGACGGCGGGGCAAGTCGCAACAACCTGCTTATGCAGATCCAGGCCGATCTCGCCGGCCTGACGGTCCTGCGCCCCCAGGAGGTTGAGATGACCGCTCTGGGAGCCGCCTACCTGGCAGGGATCAGTGCCGGGCTCTGGACAGACCCCTGGAGCGCCTCGGAGGGCCTGGATCGCTTCGAGCCGCGGCTGACTGAAGCCGAACGTGTCGAGCGCCGGTCTCGCTGGCGTGATGCCGTTGCGCGGGTCCGGAGCAACCAGAGGTGAGAAGCTCTCTCGATCTGCAGGTCGATCGTGCTAGAGGTGCTGGAAGGCGAGAAGGAGAATTCCCGCTCACGAGGAAATGCACCGGCACACCCGGCACGGAAGCGTCGGTGAAGAGCCCCGGGCGTGTGGTCCGCGGGGCTGTTTACGGGAGTACGGGGACAAGGGCGGCCCGCGGCCGCGGAGCCAGGATCGGCGCCGCCAATCTTGACGCCTGCCTAGGGTAATGTTACGATTACCTCTTGCCCCTGAGATCCCCCCAGATACCCCTCTGTGGGCAGTGGAGTCGATTGCACCATGATGGACGTAAAGAAGCTTGCGGAGCTCGCTCGTACAGACGAAGGTCCGGTCAAGATCCAGCGGCAGATGAGCTTGCCCTGGAAGGATGCCTTCCGTATCAGCATCAAGAACGTGACCCTCCGCCTGGGTCGAGCGGCGATCACCGCCTCTGGTGTGGTGCTGGGTATTGCGTTCCTGATGTCGATCTGGACCTCTCGCGTGTGCACCGACGGCATCGAGAGGTACGAAGCCCAGAGCGCTCGCGCTGTCAACCTCGAGAGCGGCCCAGGTGGCGAGGCTGCCAAGGCCGAGAAAGTGCAGCGCACTGCGCGCCAGAACTGGCTCGTGGTCATGTCCCTGCTGGTGTGCATGGTAGGGATCACAAACTCCATGCTCATGTCGGTAACGGAGCGGTTCCGTGAGATCGGAACCATGAAGTGCCTCGGCGCGCTAGACGCTTTCATCGTTCGGTTATTCCTCATAGAAACGGCCCTGATGGGATTTCTTGGATCTCTAGTCGGGGGCCTCCTAGGCCTCCTGGTGATGCTGATCGTCTTCACCATCAAGGACCACTCCGTGGCGGCGAAGATGGACTGGGGTCAGCTGGCGATCTACCTGGCTGTGTCGCTGAGTATCGGCATTGTCGTCTCCCTGTGTGCCGCGGTAATCCCGGCCATGGGTGCAGCGAAGATGCCTGCAGCAGCGGCGCTGCAAAGCGAAGTCTAGGCAGCAAGTGCATACTGCCGCGGACGACGGAGCCCGTATCCGCGGTTGGGTGATCTAGGCAGGCATAGGCCTGCTATCCGTTGGCCATTCTCCTACGCGAGGTTCCCATGGCGGGGCCGTCGCGGGCAATGCCCGGATCGCGTGGGGGTAGCAGGAGGCTGTCTCATGGCGCTCATCAAGTGCCCGAACCCGAACTGCGATTATGAGGTAGAAACCACCGGCCTCGTAACGGTCTGCCCCAAGTGCAAGACCGACCTTCGGGGCGTGATGCAAGAGCTCTCGAAGATCGGCGAGGGTAAGTTCAAGGCCGCAGACCTGGTGCATGACGATTCGGTCACAACCCACGAGTACATCGTCCGCACCAAGGGTCTGACCAAGGAGTACCGCATGGGCGACAACATCGTCCGTGCCCTCCGTGGGGTCGACCTGGACATTCGCCGCGGCGAGTACCTCTCCATCATGGGCCCGTCCGGTTCGGGCAAGTCGACCCTGTTCAACATGGTTGGCGGCCTCGATAAGCCCACCAGCGGGACTTGCTTCATCGAAGAGGTCGACATGGCCCAGCTCGACGCTTTTGAGCTGGCCTGGCTGCGCTGCCGCAAGATCGGCTACATCTTCCAGACCTTCAACCTCATCCCGGTCATGACCGCCCTCGAGAACGTGACCCTGCCCATGATCTTTGCCGGAATGAACTCCGACGAGATGATGGAACGCGGCCGCACGCTCCTCGAACTGGTCGGCCTCGGTGAGCGCCTGCACCACAAGCCCTCTGAGTGCTCCGGCGGACAGCAGCAGCGTATCGCTGTCGCCCGCGCCCTGGCGAACAGCCCGGCCATCATCCTGGCTGACGAGCCCACCGGCAACCTCGACCTCCAGACCGGTAAGGAGATCATCGAGCTGCTCAAGGAGCTCAACGTCGAAAGCGGCGTCACCATCATCTCTGCCACCCACGACCTCAAGATGATTGACGTATCCGACCGTGTCGTCCACATCCGTGACGGCGGTGTCGAGCGCATCGACAAGCGCGAGGACATCGAACTCGCAGTCGGTGTTATGGGCGGGCAGCAGGGGCACTAGCCGTACCCGCGCCACCGCGGTCGGCGGCCCAAGTGCTGCTGTCGCGACCCGTGGTGGGTCGGCTCGTTGGGGGATGAGGTGGGGCAGCCGAGTCGAGACCTGAGAGCCAAACCCAAATCTAGATCCACAAACCTGGGCCCCCGGCAATCGGCGCAGAGACCATGTCCGCGCCGTGGAGGGTGAGGCGTGCACCATCGCCCCTCTTCGCTGCTGAGGTGCCCAAGGCGGTGAGCCTGTCTTGAAGCGCGCAACAACAGGACGATTCCGGGGTCTGCTTACCTTCGCGGCGATCCTGGTCCTGACCGCAGGGTCTGCGGTCGCCCCGGCCCAACGCCAAAGCAGTGAAGAAGAAGAAATCGTCCTGAAGTCGGACACCGACTACCAGAAGGTATCGACGCTGGTTGATCCAGCCGAGATGCAGGCCACCATCCAAGAGATGGCTGGCCTCGGATCCCGTGTCACGGGCTATGACGGCTGCGATCAGGCCGCCAAGCTCGTCGAGACCCGCTTCCGCGAGCTCGGTCTTCAGGACGTCGAAGTCGAGGAGTTCCCGGTCGTCGTCCCTGTCGTCAAGCCCGATGCCCAGGGACGTGCGGCCTCTCTCTCCGTCAAGGGCGCCGATAGCTTCGGGATCATCCCCCTGTGGCCCAACATGGTCCGCACCCCGAAGACCCCGACCGAAGGCGTTAACGGACGCCTGGTCTACGGCGGAACCGGCAACCTGCGCTTCTTCAATGGCAAGGATATCTCCGAGTCGATCGTCATGGTCGACTTCAACTGCGGCGCCGACTGGTTCAACGCTCCCCTGCTGGGCGCCAAGGCGGTTCTGTTCATCGAGCCCGATGAGACGATCCGTGGCGAAGCCGAGCAGAAGTTCCTCTCCATCCCGACGAACATCCCGCGCTACTGGGTACCGAAAGACGTCGCCGACTACCTCATGGGGCTCCTGCGCAGCGAGGACCGCGTCGACATCACCCTCAAGTGCAACATGGCTTGGGAGCAGCGCACGGGCAAGAACATCGTCGCACACATCAAGGGCACCGACCCGCGGCTCAGCAAGCAACAGGTCGTCGTCCAGGCCTACTATGACTCGATCTCCGTCGCTCCGACCGTCGCTCCTGGCGGCGAGAACGCCTGCAGCATCGCCGCCCTCTACCAGATCATAAAGGCCGTGCAGGCCAACCCACCCAAGCGCAGCATCACCTTCCTGGCCACTGCCGGGCACTTCGAGGCCCTGAGCGGCGCCAAGTACTTCATCCGCGAGCGAATCCGCGGTGGACGCAGCGAACGTCGCGTCCGCCAACTGTTCTCGCTGGTCAACAAGGGCCGGCGTGAGATCGAGGACGCCGCCGACCGCGTTTGGGAGGAAGACAAGTCCACAAAGATCGAGAAGACCGAGGAAGAGATCGTCGCCGAGCGCATGCGCGCTCTCGGACGCATCCAAAAGTCCATCCACTTCGCCCAGAAGAACATGGGCAAGATGGGCAAGGTCATCCGCAAAGCACTCAAGGAAGATCCGAACCGCGGCAAGCTCGACGAGTGGCAGCTCAACGACGCAGAGAAGAAGGAGCGCCTCCGACTCATCGACGAGTTCCAGAAGGCCGGACCCGGGATGACCAAGGCGCTCGAGGACGCTATCGGCGTGGTCCGCGAGGCTCGAAAGGTTCCCGAGACAGCCTCCCTTGAAGACAGGAAGGCGCAGCTCGAGAAGGTAAAGGCCTCCATCGACGCCTCTACCGACGCCCTCGACTTCTCCCAGGAGGACATCTCCCTCTGGTTCTCCGTTGACTTGTCGAGCCACAACAATGCCTACGGCATCTTCTACAAGGGCTACTTCTACAACTACAGCGAGAACATCCAGTGGAAGTTCTCCGACATCGGTAAGAAGGCTCGCGAGTACGGCGACCTGATCGGCCAGGCCCTCGGTGTCGACGCTACGACACGCTTCGCCGACGGCATCAACGCGATCCAGGGCAAGACCTGGCAGACCTACATGGCCGGCAAGCTTGCACTGGACAGCGAAGTCGCCACCCTCGCCGGCATCCCCGGTCTGGGCTTCGCGACGATCAACGACTCGCGGCCCCTCGTCGACACGCCACTGGACACCCCACAGAAGGTTGACGTCGACAACCTGGCAGCGCAGACCACCTTCCTGAGCTGCATGCTGTGTGACCTGATCAATATCTCCGACCCGGCCAACAAGGACCTCTACGACCTGCAGCTGGACGACAACTTCGTCGAGGTCAAGGGGCGCCTAGTTGAGTTCAACCCGGAGATGACCACCTTCCCGGACGAGCCGATGACCGCCGCCATGGGCGCCATCGCCGTCGCCCGCACTGGCACGAAAACCTCCATGGGTGTGCGCTCCGAGCTCTTTGCCGTGCCGAGCAACCTGCCTCCGTACGCTGAGATCAAGGAGAACGGCCAGGTCACCCAGTTCAGGGTCCCCGACCAGACCAAGGACCCGAAGGGCTACAATGCCTTCCGACGTGAGCACCGCCGCGCCTTCGAAGAGTGGAAGGACAAGGGCGGCAAGATCCACATGCTGGGCTTGCCGAACAGTCGTGCCAGGGGCGGTGTGACCCCGGTCGAGGGCTACATGCTCGACCCGGAGGACGGGCGCGTCTCGATGGCCCCGGACAAGGGGGTCAACGGTGAGACGGCATACCCGACCGCTCTCACCATGGACCAGGAGATCAAGCCTGTCACCAGCGTCATGTTCAAGTGCAAGGCCATGACCATCTTCGACATGGTCGACCAGCGCTTCTTCGAGCTTCTGCGCGAGATAAATGTCTACGACGCGGCCAATGACGCCTCCCCTTACGAGTACGGTTTCTGCCTGCCGCTTCCGCCGCAGCAGTTCGTGTCGGCCTATGAGCCGGTCGCCGTCGTCTTTGCGCAGAGCGGTACCAAGGTCAAGGTGACCATGGGCGCCAGCGTTCTGGGTCTGCGCATGGTCCTTGTGAACCCGACGCCTTTGAAGCCGGAGGGCGAAGGCTACCTGATCGACGATAACGCTTCCATGTATGCGACGCCGTACCGCGTCGCCGCCGACATGTGGAAGCTCGACGAAGACCGCATGTCGAAACTGCGCAAGCACGGCATCGAGAACAGCCGCGTCGACGCAGCCCACGAGCAGGCGCATGATGACCTGATCGCGGCCGAAGACCTGATGCAGCGACGGCTCTACGACAAGTTCTTCACCGCCGCCCGGTCGGCGTGGAGCTTCGAGTCGCGAGCCTATCCTGACGTCCGCAGTACCTCTGACGACGTCATCAAGGGCATTCTGTTCTACCTGGCACTTCTGCTGCCCTTCGCCTTCTTCGCCGAGCGCCTGCTGATCGCCGCACCGGATGTACGCTGGCAGATCATCGGCTTCTTCGGCGTGTTCATGTTCGTCTTCTTCCTGATTGCGCTGGTCCATCCGGCCTTCGCCATCACCTTCACACCGGCCATCATCCTGTTGGCCTTCGTCATCCTCGCGCTCACGATGGTCGTTATCGCGATCATCGTCCAGAAGTTCGAGCAGCAGATGAAGGAGGTCCGCTACGAGCAGACTGGTATCAGGACGGCAGACGTTGGCCGTCTGAGCGCTTCGGGTGCCGCCTTCAACCTCGGCATCGCCAACATGCGCCGCCGCAAGGTGCGTACGCTGCTGACCTGTCTGACCCTGGTCCTGCTAACCTTCACGGTCCTTTCGTGCACCTCCGTTGTTGAAGGCGTGCGCACGAATCGAATCCGGCTCCCGAAGACCGCGACCTACAACGGGATCGAGATCCGCGACAAGACTTGGAACGCCATTGGTGAGCCGACCTACCGCGTCATGACCAACGAGTTCGGCGACAGGTTCCCGGTCGCCCCGCGGGCCTGGTACTTCTCCAGCAAGGTCGGCGACCAGTCCTTCGTCAACGTTAGCCGCGGCATCGACACCTATGCTGCCACCGCCATGGTCGGCCTTACCGCCCAGGAGGCGGACATCACCAAGCCGCAGGCTCATCTGATGGCCGGCCGGTGGTTCCGGCCCGACGACAGCCTCGTGTGCATCATCCCCGATGGGATGGCGAAGAAGCTGAACATCGCCAACGATCAGGTTGGTACGGCGACGGTCTCGGTCTTCGGCACCGACCTGCGCATCATTGGCATCGTTCGGTCGAACCGGTTCAAGAACCGCGCCAACGACCTCGACGGCGAGAACCTGACGCCCGTTGACTATCTACTCATGCAGGAACAGGCCGCCCAGCAGCAGTCACAGCAGCGGTCCGACCGCATGAGTGAGGACGAGCTGCGTGAGTACATCCACCTTGCGCCGGATAGCGTCCTGTTTGTGCCCTACCAGTTCGTTATCAACGCCGGCGGCAATCTCCGCTCGGTGGCCATCGGGATCCCGCAGGCGGATGAGGTGCGGAAGGCCCTCGACAACCTCATGCAGCGCATTGAGCTGAACCTGTACGCCGGCATGAATGGCGAGACCTACCTGTGCAGCGCCGTGAGCGCGACGAGCTTCAAGGGAGCCTCCGACCTGGTAATCCCGATCCTCATCGCAGCGGCCATCGTTCTGAACACGATGCTGGGATCGGTGTACGAGCGCACCAAGGAGATCTACATCTACAGCTCCCTTGGCCTTGCGCCGACCCATATCGCGGCCCTGTTCATCGCTGAGGCCTGCGTGTACGCCATCCTCGGCGCCATCGCCGGTTACCTCGTGGGACAGGCCATGGCCAAGCTGCTAATGACCTTCGGGTGGCTGGCCGGTCTGAACCTGAACTACTCGTCCCTGTCGGCAGTTGGATCGACCTCGATCATCATGCTTACGGTGCTGCTGTCGGTCATCTACCCGGCCAAACGTGCCTCCGAGATCGCCATGCCGGGTATCGAGCGCCGCTGGACGTTGCCGGAGCCTCAAAACGACCAGATCGCCATGCCCCTTCCCTTCACGGTGACCGGGGACCAGGCAGTGGGTGTGAACATGTTCCTGCGCGAGTACCTGGCGGCCCATGCCGACTACTCGCTAGGGCACTTCTCCACGGCCGACATCGAGCTCGGGACCATACAGGCCGAGCTGGGCGAGGGGTACCAGTTGTCGCTCATGGTCTGGCTGGCTCCCTACGACCTGGGTGTCTCGGAACGCTTGCTCCTCCAGACCGTTCCGACGGAGGACGAGGAAGTCTACCAGATCCAGGCCGTTATTGTGCGCGAGAGCGGTGACGAGTCCTCCTGGATCCGCGTCACCCGCAACTTCATCAACATGCTCCGCAAGCAGTACCTGCTATGGCGCACCTTCCCGGCCGGCCTCAAGGGCGAGTACGGCCAGCGCGGTGCCAAGCTCATGGCGGGCGAGCTCGAAGAGGAAGAAGGCTAGGCTACGCAACCTGAGTGGGGCTCGCCGTGCGGTATGACAAGGCACGGCGGGCTTTGTGAGGCCGAGAAGTAGGCCGTTCCGTGTTGCGCAGACCGCATCAGCGAATTCATATCTAAGCAACTGTGTCCTTGTGCCGGAGGTGCCACGTGCTACGCCGAGACCCCGAACTTGAACTGTATCGAGGGTTGATGGACCAGCCCACGAGCTTCGAAGAAGGCTTCGATATGAAAGCCATCATCGGAGCGCTCTTCGTGGGATTCGTGATGATGCCGGGCTCGATCTACCTCGGGCTGGTTGCCGGTCAATCCCTCGGACCCGCCGCAGAGTGGACTACGATCATTCTGTTCACGGAAGTGGCTCGGCGCTCCTTCGTCACCCTCAAGCGCCAGGAGATCTACATCCTGTTCTCCATCGCCGGCGCACTGACCAGCATGCAGGGCGGCGTGGCACTCGCCGGAGGCGCCTTCGCCGGCAAGATCTGGGACCAGTACTTCATCAGATCCCCGGCAGCCAAGGGCATGGGCATCTCGAACGAGATCCCCACCTGGGTCGTCCCGAACGCGAACTCACCGGCAATCCTGAACCGAACCTTCTTCCACCGAGACTGGCTGATCCCGGGGATCCTGCTATTCCTGGGCACGATCCTTGGCCGTCTCAACAGTTTCGGTATGGGCTATCTGCTGTTCCGTCTGACCTCAGACTACCAGCGGCTGCCCTTCCCATGGGCCGCGGTTTCCGCCCAGGGCGCGACTGCACTGGCTGAGGCTTCGAGCAAGGAAGAGACCTGGCGCTGGCGGACCTTCTCCATCGGCGCGATGATTGGTCTCGTGTTCGGTGCCTTCTATGTCGGTATTCCCACGGTCACCGGCTGCATCATGAGCAAGCCGCTCCAGCTCCTGCCGATCCCGTGGGTCGACCTCACCCGCAGCACCGAGACACTGCTGCCGGCGGTGCCCACAGGCTTTGTGACTACGCTGGGCTCCATCGGTAACGGCTTCGTTGCTCCTTTCTGGTCGGTCATGGGGGCCTTCGCCTCCGCCGTGCTCACCCTCCTGTTTAACCCCTACATGCACAAGATCGGGGTGCTCACCACCTGGAAGGCGGGCATGGGGACGATCGAGACCAGTTTCGCGAATGACATCGACTTTTACTTCTCCTTCCGCATCGGCGTCGGCTTCGCGGTCTTCGCGATCAGCATCTACAACATCCTTGTGCGCATCAAGGCGAATAGGGATGCGAAGGAGCAGGGCGAGAAGGAGATCGGGAGTTGGGTGCCGCCGGCCGGTCGCGGCGACGGCATGAACTGGGTATGGTGGTGCGTCGGTCTGTTTGTGGCCTCAACGGCAGGCTACGTGTACCTGTGCCACTTGCTGGTCCCGCGGTTCCCACTGTGGATCGTCATGTTCTTCGGGTTCATCTTTACGCCGATCAACTCTCTGATTGACGCGACGATGATCGGTATGGTTGGTCAGTGGGTCGGTATCCCGATGGTGCGTGAGGCCACCTTCATTCTGAGCGGGTACAAGGGCGTAGACATCTGGTTCGCCCCGATCCCGATCAGCGACTTCGGCGGCGGCGCGCAGAACTTCCGTGTCATCGAACTCACAGGCACCAAGATCACGAGTACCATCAAGGCCGAGATCACGGTGTGGCCAATCACCCTGTTCTGCAGCCTCCTGTTCTGGCAGTTCATCTGGCGGCTGGCTCCGATCCCGTCCGTGTACTATCCGTACGCCCAGAAGATGTGGCACCTGCAGGCGCTGCAGAGGGGTCTCATGCTGACCTCCACCGTCAACCGCGAGCGGAGCCTCTTCTTCCGGGCCTGGAAGCCCTGGTTGGCCGCAGCGGGCTTCGGTTTCGGGACGGTGACCTACACCATCCTGAATGTGGCGCGACTGCCGGTCATGTTCGTGTTCGGTATCGTGAGAGGCTTGGGAACCTTGCCTCACTTCGTCGTTCCCGAGTTCGTCGGGGCACTGATAAGCCAGTACTACTTCGTGCCTCGCTACGGGGCACGGCGGTGGAAGCAGTACGCCACGGTTCTGATGGCCGGCTTCTCCTGCGGCATGGGCCTCATCGGAATGGGCACGGTTGCCCTGGCCATGATCAGCAAGTCAGTGTCGCAGATGCCGTACTAGTAGCATCATCGGCGTCCACCGAGGGGCGTGGATGCGGTTGCCAAAGGTTACCCTGGGAGGGGCGAGCGCTGAAGCTCGCCCCTCTTTGTCTAGGCGTCTTCCCTCAAGGGTGGCCGTGAGGGTATGTTACGATCCCGCGCCTGGGTGAACCTTGCACCCGGAGCGCCGTCAAGGTAGCAGAGCAGGCGCAGGCGTCGCATCGATCTGGCCGCTGTAACACTCGAGAGGCGTGGGAAAGTGGCCGGAACTTTTGTGCAAGGAGCCTGTTTATTACGTGTATCCGGGGCGCTATCGGGTTCCGGCCACCCGGCGCTATGTGAGCGCAAGGAGGCTTTGCAGAATGCGTGGACGAGGTAAAGGGAAGGGCTTCACGCTGATCGAACTGCTGGTTGTGATTGCCATTATCGCAATCCTGGCCGCAATCCTGTTTCCGGTGTTCAGCCGCGCGCGGGCGAAGGCACGACAGGCCGCCTGTCAGTCCAATATGAAGCAGCTCGGACTGGCGATGATCATGTACGCAAGTGACTACGACGAAACCCTGTCCCCCTACTGTGTCTCGGGGAACTTCGACCAACAGGCAAACGACGTCACCTGGGATGTTGCGATCCTGCCCTACATGAAGAACAAAGAAATCCTCTACTGCAGCGATAGCCGTTTCCACTCCGACGGGACCCTGCCGCAGCAGGGGCGCAAGCGCAGCTATGCCGAGCCCCGGTATCTCGGTGACCCGTACAACACCACGATCGGCGTGGTCGGTGTGGCCGATCCACCCAACCCAACGAGGACCGTCATGCTGTGCGAGAAGGGCGCGTACCTCCCTGGGACGCTCGAGGACGCCGGTTGCGAGTTCGCCAAGCAGGCGGGGTACAGCAAGGAGAACCCGGCGGTTCCGTACCCGCATAACGGTGGGAAGAACTTCCTGTTCCTCGATGGCCATGTGAAGTGGTACGGCGGGTCGTCAGGGCCCTTTGTCACACCGAACTCCGACATGGTCGATGCGGCGAACTGCCCCAACAATGGGTACGCAAGCCACGATGTCGGTCATATGGAGTTCCGGCAGGACTGGCCGGCGGCCGACTAGGTTCGCGGAGGTCTGCCGCAGATCGCAGGTAGGCAAAGAGGGTTTTCTGGGCGCAGCTTCCGTCGGGGGCTGCGCCTGCTCGTCCGAGTGGGGTATACTGAGTCAGGGCATGTGCCGCGTCAGGTGGTCGCTCGTTGGAGAACACGTGATCTCAGGCCGGTGGCCAGATACTCGGCCGCCGGTGGACCGCGGTCTCGGGAGAGTGATGGCAGTGCGAGCGTGGCAAGCGGGATTCACCCTGATCGAGATGCTGGTCGTGATCGCGATCATCGCGGTCCTGGCGGGCATCCTCTTCCCGGTGGTAAGCCGTGCCCTTGAGAGTGGCAGGCGAACCACCTGTTCCTCCAACCTCCGCCAGTTGGGTGTTGGGGCGCGGGCCTACTCCATGGACTACAACCAGTTCCTCGTGAACTGGTGTGTCTCCGCTCCGACCCCGGATTGGGCACCCGACCCGAAAGACGAAGCAGACCCCGCGGTGATCACCTGGGATGTGAGCCTCAGCACCTACCTGCGCGGCGGTAAGGCGATACTCAGGTGCCCCTCAAACCGCAACAACGTGGCCGGTCGAGAGTCGCGAGGCTACGCGATTGCCCAGTACACGCAGAAGGCCTCCGGCAGGGGTAGTGGTGGCGCCGTGGCGTACTGGGGCATCTGGGAGGGCAGCATTCCGAACCCGACGGAAACCGTGCTGCTCTTCGAGAAGGGCAACTACGAGCCCGGCAGTTGGGCCGATGCCCTGGGGCAGAATCTGCATGAGAGCAGTAACGGACCACTTCGCGCCGAGTACACGCCCAACCCTCAGCACGAGCAAACCTACAGCGGCAGCGTCATCAGCACCCGGCCCTTCCACTACGACGGCAAGAACCTGCTGTTCGTCGACGGCCACGTCAAGTACTTCACACTGACCTCGGGACCCTTTGCTCGCGTGGGCGTATCCACCCCGGTCAAGGGGATGGTCGAGACCGAGGCGGATCTACCTCCCGCCGAGTAGCCCTCTGCCCCCTGGAGCCGGGTGTCCTTCGCGTGACGTATCTATAACCACCCTTCATAGTGCCTATTCCCAGGGCGGGCCTTCGTGGTATAATGAAGGCCGCGGGGTGCTGTGTCCAGGGGTTAGTCACAGGCCGCGCAAGTGCGATGAGTTGTGTCCCTCTGCCGGGACGTTCCCCCACCTGCGTGGTGCCTGAAGGATGACATGGAGGGTACGAGCGATTGTGATTGGCTCGGACTATCGTGTTGGCATTGATGTCGGATCAGTGAGCGTCGACCTCGCGGTTCTGGACGAAGCGGGAGAGGTTGTCGAGGACCGCTATGTACGTCATATGGGCCGCCCGATGCATGTCGCAGGCGACGTCCTGCAGGCGGCTGTGAGCAAATACGGCGCCGAGAACCTGCGCGGATTGGCGGCAACCGGCGGAGGTGGACGCGTCGTTGCAGATCTGCTTGGGGCCGCCTTCGTCAACGAGGTCGTCGCGCAGGGCACTGCTGCTGCCGTCCTCCACCCCGAGGCGCGTACCGTTGTTGAGATCGGCGGCGAGGACTCCAAGCTTATCTTCCTGCGCCCCACCGACTCAGGCGGATACGAGATCGCCGACTTCGCCATGAATGCCATGTGCGCTGCTGGCACAGGGTCCTTTCTCGACCAGCAGGCCTCGCGCATGGGTCTGAGTATCGAGAGGTTCGGCGAGCTCGCGCTCAAGTCCGATGCACCCCCTCGTGTCGCGGGGCGATGCAGCGTATTCGCCAAGAGCGACATGATCCACTTGCAGCAGAAGGCAACTCCCCTCCACGACATTGTGGCCGGGCTATGCTACGCCCTCGTTCGCAACTTCAAGAGTACCGTCGGCTCGGCAACGGTCATGACTCCGCCGGTGGCCTTTCACGGCGGAGTGGCCGCTAACCCGGGGATCGTCCGGGCTATGCGCGAGGTTCTGGAACTGACCGATGGCCAGCTCATCATCCCCGACCACTTCGCCGCCATGGGCGCAATTGGCGCGGTGCTCAAGGTAGGCGAGGAGATCCCGAGGCCCGACTGGTCTCGTCTGGAGGAACTCTCCGGCTACGTCGCCCACGGCGACCACGGGACCTTGCGCCCTCTGCAGCTCGCGAAGTCCGTCGTGCAAGAGGGACGTGTGACGCCGCCGCCGGCGGATGTGGCGGAGCCCCTGCCTGCATACCTGGGTGTTGACGTCGGCTCGATCAGCACCAACCTTGTCGTCATCGACGCTCAGCGGCGAGTCTTGGCCAAGCGGTACCTGATGACCGCCAGTCGGCCTATCGAGGCCGTTCGTCAGGGCCTGATGGAGATCGGCGCCGAGATCGGCCACCTTGTGGATATCCGGGGCGCGTGCACCACCGGCTCCGGTCGCTACCTCATCGCCGACTTCCTTGGCGCCGACGTCGTCAAGAATGAGATCACCGCCCAGGCGCGCGGAGCACTGCAGATCGACCCTGACGTGGACACCATCTTTGAGATCGGTGGGCAGGACTCGAAGTACATCGCCATCGACAACGGCCACGTGATCGACTTCGAGATGAACAAGGTCTGTGCCGCCGGCACGGGCTCCTTCCTCGAAGAGCAGGCCGAGAAGCTTGGCATCAGCATCAAGGGCGAGTTCGGCGAACTCGCCCTGAAGGCACAGAACCCGGTCAATCTGGGCGAGCGCTGCACCGTGTTCATGGAGACGGAGCTGCAGCGCAACCAGCAGGCAGGGGCGGCCCTCGAGGACCTTGTCGCGGGCCTTGCCTACTCGGTTGTCTACAACTACCTGAACCGTGTCGTCGCCCGCAAGCGTGTGGGCAAGCGCGTGTTCTTCCAGGGCGGCACCGCCTTCAACCGTGCTGTCGTGGCTGCCTTCGAGATGGTCACGGGCCAGTCCATCACCGTGCCGGCCCACAACGAAGTCACCGGAGCGCTGGGCTGTGCCGTCATCGCCATGGAAAACGATCGCGGCGCCGGTAGCACCTTCAAGGGCTTCGACCTGAGCAGCAAGCGCTACACGATCGAGTCCTTTGAGTGTCAGGACTGCCCGAACCGCTGCGAGATCAACAAGGTCTCGGTGGAGGGCGAGGAGCCGCTCTACTACGGCAGCCGGTGCGAGAAGTACGACGTCGTTCGTCGTGGGCGGACCCAGAACGATCTCCCCGACCTCCCCGACCTCTTCGCCGAGCGCGAGCGTCTGCTGCTGAACAGCTACAAGCCCACGCAGCCCGTGCCAGACACTGCTCCGCGGGTTGGGGTGCCCCGGGCGCTGATGTTCCACGAGCTCTACCCACTGTTCCAGGCGATCCTGACCGAGCTGGGCTGCAAGATCGTGCTGTCGGACCGCACCAACAAGCACATCATCCACGAGGGCGCCGAGCGGTCCGTTGCCGAGACCTGCTTCCCAATGAAAGTCGCGCTCGGGCATGTGCTGAACCTGCTCACCAAGGACATCGACTTCATCTTCCTGCCCAGCATCATCAACCTGCACAAGATGGACGAGGACATGACGGACAGCTTCGTGTGCCCGTATGTCCAAAGCTTCCCCTACACCGTCAGGTCCGCCGTCGACTTTGCGGCGGCCGGGGTCGAGATGCTGACGGTGCCTCTGTACCTGCAGCTCGGCGAGCGCAGCCTTGTGGAAGGTATGGCCAAGATGGCGCGCAAGCTCGGCCGAAACGTGCGCCAGGTCCGGAAGGCCGTGGCCGCCGGTCTCAAGGCGCAGGAAGAGTTCCAGGCGGCGCTGCACAAACGCGGCCAGGAAGTCCTGGAGAACCTGCCGGAGGATCGTCCGGCCATCGTCGTAGTGAGCCGTTCCTACAACGGCTGCGACCCGGGAGCCAACCTGGAGATCCCGCGCAAGCTGCGCAACATGGGCGTCCTGGCGATCCCGCTGGACTTCCTGCCCCTCGACAGCGTGGGGTTGCCCAAAGACTGGTTCAACATGTACTGGCGGTACGGCCAGAAGATCCTGGCGGGCGCCGAGATCATCTCGCATGACTCGCGGCTCCATGCCCTCTACCTTACGAACTTCGGGTGCGGGCCGGACTCCTTCGTAAGCCGGTTCTTCCAGGAGCGCCTCGGCACCGAACCGGTGCTCATGATCGAGGTCGACGAGCACAGCGCGGACGCCGGCATGATCACTCGTTGCGAGGCCTACCTGGATAGCCTGGAGGCGACCCAGGGCCGAGCGTTCGATAGCGGACGACGCTTCCGCCCTCTGAGCATCAGTCCGGGGACCGAGCGCACGGTCCTCATCCCCAACATGAGTGGCCACGCTCATGCCCTGGCGGCCGCCTTCCGGTCCTGCGGCATGAAGGCTGAAGTCCTGCCCGAGCCCGACGAGGAGACGCTGCTCTGGGGACGTCAGCATACCACCGGCAAAGAGTGCTTCCCGTGCATCGTCACCACCGGCGACATGGTCAAGTATGTGCGGACCCAGGACTTCGACCGCGACAAGATCGCCTTCTTCATGGGCGGCTCCGGCGGGCCCTGCCGCTTCGGTCAGTACAACTGCCTGCAGCGAATGGTGCTCGATGACCTGGGCTACGAGGATGTCCCCATCTTCGCGCCCAACCAGAGCAGCCGCTTCTACTCCGACATGGGCATCGTCGGTCGTCAATTCCTGCGCACCGGTTGGCAGGCGGTAGTAGCCGTGGACTTGCTGGAGAAGGCCCGGCTCCAGACACGGCCCTATGAGACCGAACTGGGTGCGACGGAGCGGGTGTACGAGGAGTCCGTGCGCGATGTGTGCGAGACGGTGGCAAGCTGCGGCAACCTTCGGGCGGCAGTCGAGCGAGGCCGGCGGCGCTTCGAGACCGTGGCTACGGACCGCTCTGTCCCGAAGCCCGTCATCGGCCTGGTGGGCGAGTTCTACGTCCGCCTGAGCGACTTCAGCAACCAGAACCTGATCGCCAAGATCGAGGCCCTGGGTGGCGAGTGCTGGATGGCGCCGGCCTACGAGTGGTTCCTGTATCGCAACTTCCGCCGTGACATGCGCAGCCGCCAGACCGGCGACTGGAAGATCGTGTTGAAGACCAAGGGCATGGACTACGTGATGCGCATGGACGAGCACCGCCTGCAGAGCGGCTTCGACGGCTTCCTGCGGAACGCCCATGAGCCGCCCACCGAACTCGTGCTCAAGTACGCCGAGCCCTATGTGCACAAGACCTTCGAGGGCGAGGCGATCATGACGGTCGGCAAGGCCATTGACTTCGCTCGCAAGGGCCTGAGCGGCATCGCCTCCGTGATGCCCTTCACCTGCATGCCCGGGACGATCTCGCTGGCGCTTATGAAGCGCGTGCGCAACGACGAGAAGGAAATCCCCTTCCTGAACATGGTCTACGATGGCCTCGAGCAGTCCACCGCACAGACGCGGCTGGAGGCCTTCATGTACCAGGCACGGGAGTACATGCAGCAGCAGGCCGGTGCCACCACGGGCAGTCACTGAGCGAAGAGGGGTCAGTGAGAAGAGGGGAGAGCCGGGCTACGACCCCGGCGGCTTCGGCCCGAAGTACTGGTACAGCGTGCACTTGATGCGCCCGTTGTAGAGCTTGCGCCGGTGTGTGGCCGGGGCTCCGAAGAGCGTCTCGAAGGCCTCGTGCGGGGTGAGCACGAACCAGCTCCAGTCCCGCAGACGTGGGAAAACCTGGCCCATTTCGCGATACAGCGCCTCGGCCTCTTGCAGATCGCCGAGGCGCTCGCCATAGGGCGGGTTGCACACCAGGTAACCGTACTTGTGGTGCGTGCGGAAGTCGACCAGGGGCTTCTGCTCCAGCTCGAGGTCCTCCTCAAAGCCCGCTCGCGCTGCGTGATGCCGGGCCAGACCGATGGCCTCCTCCGAGATGTCCGATCCCCACAGTCGCAGCCTCTGGTCGTTGCGCGCCAGGTCGTCGGCCTCCTCAAGGCTCTCCGTCCATACCCTGCGCGGCAGACTCGGCCACTTGAAGGCATCGAAGGTACGCAGCGTGCCCGGTGCGATGTTGCGGCCAATCAGTGCCGCCTCGATGAGCAGCGTCCCCGATCCGCAGCAGGGATCGGCGAGGATGTAGCCCGGCTGCCAGTGGCTCAGGTAGATGATCGCCGCGGCAAGGGTCTCACGCAAGGGAGCCGGTGCCGACAGGTCGCGGTAGCCCCGCTTATGCAGGCCGGTCCCGCTGGTGTCGAGGGTGATGGTTGCCACGTCGCGCAGGAGCGACACCTGGATGCGGAACCGCGGTCCCGTCTCCTCGAAGTGCTCCTGCCCGTAGCGTTGCGCGAGCGAGTCGACGACCGCCTTCTTGACGATGCTCTGGCATGCCGGTACCGACGTGAGCTTGGACTTCACCGACTTGCCGACCACTGGGAACTCGCCGTCGCGAGGGATCCAGTCGGCCCAGGCCAGCGAGCGAACCCCGTCATAGAGCTCGTCGAAGGTCAGCGCCTTGAAGCGCGCCATCTGCAGCAGCACACGGTCGGCGCAGCGCAGCCATAGGTTCGTGCGGGCGATCCCCGAGAGGTCACAGGAGAGGCGCACGCTGCCACGGTCCACTTCGAGCCTGTCGTACCCGAGGGCACGAAGCTCCTCGGCGACGAGACTCTCCATCCCGAAGGCACAGGTTGCCTGTAGTTCGATCATGAGGGTACCTCTTCGGACGCCGTCTCGGGCTCGGCCGGAGCGATCGCGCCGGTTACAACCGCCAGCCACATCCCCAGGACCAGCAGCCACGACCAGTACGCCGAGATGAGTTTCCCCACCGTCCGGCTCACGCCGAGGTTGTGTGGTCCCGGGTATCCGACGGCCAGTCCCGCCAGCACGGGGTAAGTCTCTGCACGTGGCAAAGACCGGATCGCCCACAAGGCCGGGAGCAGCAGTAGGACGTAAGCGTAGTCCTTGAAGCGTGGCACCGCCAGTGCGTAGGTGATCAGCGCCACCATCACCAGTCCATAGCGGTCACCGCGATTGGCAAACCGACGCAGGGCGCGCAGGCCAAAGCCGACGATTGCTGCGAAGTACACGCCCCAGATCGCGGGGATCAACCACGGGGTGCGCACAAGGAACTGCGCCCTCCCGAAACGCTCGGGTAGGTCGTCCAGGAGAGCCAGCGCACAGGGGTTGATCGAGCCGACCTCGCGCACTCCACTGATGCTCCCCAGATAGGACGGCAGCAGCTCCGGGTACCTCGCATAGGGCCCAAGCACCAGGATCGCCAGCACCGCAAGTCCAAGGCCCATTGCACCGAGGCGACAACTCAGGCGCCCGGGCACAAACAGCAGCAACCCCAACAGAAGCGCGGGCAGCAGGTTGAAGACCGCTGCCAGGGCCACGAGAACCGCAAACCAGGCGTAGCGTCCGCGCAGGAAACACACCAGGCCGGCCCAGATGGCCAACTGCTCGAAGGGTATCTTGTTGCCCGCCCGCAGGTCCTCGCACAGCGCCCCATTGAACCCGAACACCAACAGCGCCCCCAGCAGCAAGGGGTCGACCTCGGGGACGAAGTGCTTCCGCCACAGCCAGATCAGCGCTACCAGCGCGCCCAGCTTGGCGGCCAACCACAGGTAGTAGGCGGTCACGTAGTCCAGCCCCGCCAGCGGCCACCACAAGGCCAGCGTCGCCAGCGGATAGCGGAAGGCAAAGAGCATCGAAGGCTCAGCGCCGGCCGTGTGCAGGGAGTCCAGAGTATAGGGATCGAGGCCCTGCGCGAAGGCACGCTCAGCGTAGTAGAAGGGCTTCAGGTCCCACTGAAAGGCGTCGGGACGCAGGGCCACATTGAGCAGATTCGCCATCGCGGCGCCGCCAACGACGAGCCATCCCAGGACGCGCCAGAGGCGAGTGCCCGTTTGAGCTACAGCCATGTCCCGTGGCCCCCCTCAGGACCCTGCGCCGAACTTCCGCCTCGGAATCTGTTCGCAGACAATGCCGCCGTCCACCACGATCGTCTGGCCCGTAATGTACGCTCCGGCCTCGCTGGCCAGGAGGATCACGGCGCCGACGCAGTCTTCCGGTCGCCCCAGTCGCCCCAGGGGAATGTGCTCCAGCAGGTACTCCCAGAACCCTTCGGCGACCTGAAAGTCATCGCCGATCTCCGTCTCGATCAGCCCCGGCGCGACCGCGTTCACCGTGATATGGTGCGGCGCGAGTTCGACCGCCAGGGACTTGGTCAGCATCTCCACAGCGCCCTTCGAGGCGTTGTAGGGCGCCAGGTAGGCCTCGGCCTGCATCCCGTTCGTCGAGGAGACGTTGATGATCCGCCCGCCGTGACCGGCCTGCATCATCGCAAGCGCGATCTGCTGCGACAGAAAGAAGGGCGCACGAACGTTGACGTTCATCGTCCGGTCCCAGTGCTCGACCGTCACCGCGGTGAGGGGCTCCAGGTAGGCCATGCCCGCGTTGTTGACCAGGATATCGATCGCGCCGAAGTCCGACCAGATCGTCTCCACGATCCGCGGGAAGGCCTCTACGTCGGCGAGTTCCGCCTGGATGGAGCAAGCTCGGCGGCCCATCCCCAGGATGTGCTCCACGACCTCCTGCGCTGCCTCCTCTGCCTGACGGAACAGCACCACCACCTCGGCGCCGGCCGCCGCAAGACCCAGGGCGAGACCGCGACCGATACCGCGTGATCCTCCGGTAACGAGGGCACGCTTGCCCTCGAGCGAGAACTGCTTCATCCTATCGCCTCTCTGTCGGTGTTCGAGCGGCAAGACGGCCGACGACTACCTGAGTTTGCCGGAGCCGTCAATCGGCCACACGTCGACAACGCGCCCTTGCTGGCAGACGTACAGCTCGCGGTGAAGGTTGCAGGTGGTGCAGGCGTGCGAGGGGATCAGCTCGACCTTCTCGCCGACGACCAGCGGCGTGCCGGTGACCTTCAGGATGCAGTGCTCCTCCGAGCGGAAGCTCGGTATCTCGACACCTTCACGGCCGCGGACCTGTGGCGAGCCGAACTCCGCGCCCACACCCTTCACGCCGACGTCCAGAACCGCGCGACTGGCGCTCGGACTACTGACACAGGTTGTCAGTACGGAAAGCGCGTTGTCGAACTCCCGGCGCACGCCATGGTAGTAGCAGTCCATGGTCACGTAGGTGCCGGCCTGGATCTCGTCGACGCCCTCCAGGGCTCCCGTCATGTCGTAGGTGCCGGTGCCGCCACCCGACACGATCCCCACGGGCATGCCAAGCGCGCTCTCGATGAGGTCGGCGGTGTCGAGGGCCTTGTGCATGTCGCGGGTCACCGCGGCACGCCGCTCCTCGGGATCGGGCAAGGTCACGACGTGGCCCTCATAGGCCTGGACGCCATCGAAGCGCAGACCGGGCAGGCCTGCGATCAGCTTCGCCAGCTCCACAGCCGGCTCGCCGGGTTCGACGCCGCACCGGTCCATGCCGATGTTGACCTCGATCAGGCAGCCGACGATCACTCCGGCCGCCGAAGCCATTTGGGAGAGCTGCCGGCAGTTGTCCTCGGCGTCGACGGCAACGCGGACCATCGCCCGGTTCAGGAGTGCCAGCAGCCGCTTGATCTTCTGCGGGCCGACTACCTGGTTGGCGATGAGGATGTCCTTGAAGCCTGCACCGACGAGAACTTCGGCCTCGCCGAGCTTCGCGCAGGTTACTCCGGCAGCTTCCCGGACTACCTGGCGCTTCATCAGTTCGGTGCACTTGTGGTTCTTGAAGTGCGGCCGCAGCTTCGCGGGCTTGTCGGCGAAGAAGTCGGCCATCCGGTCTATGTTGCGCTGGGCGGCATCCAGGTCCAGGACCAGACACGGGGTATCCAAGTCCTGGAAGGGACCGCCGATCATCGAGCTAGACATGGCAAAGACCCCTCAAGGGTGATATGGAAGGCGTGGCAATCGGGCTTGCCGCAGCGGGTAGCCGCTACTCAAGCTTCGTGTGACGAGCGCGCATCTCCTCTTCGGTGGTGCCCAGATCCTTCATCAGGCGCACGACCATGCCCTCGCACAGGACCAGCAGACACTGCTCGAAGAGGGAGCCTGGCGGCTGCTGAGAGGCGATGAGCGCCGTCGGCTTGGTGAGTGGCGAGTGGACGTACAGCACGATGTCGGCCACTTTGGCGATAGGCGACTGCGGGAAGGCCGTGATCACTACGGTCCGGGCTCCGCGAGTAGCGCCTGCTTCGACGGTCGCCAGGGTCGTCCGGGTCTGGCCCGAGCCGGTGCCGACGATCAGCAAGTCACCGGGCTCGATGCCCGGGGTGATGGTCTCGCCAACGGCATGGGAGGACAGCCCCAGGTGCATCAGGCGCATGGCAAAGGCCTTCATCATCAGTCCACTGCGTCCGGCGCCGCCCACGAACACGCGGTTTGCCTTCAGGATTGCGCGGCACACCGTGAGGATTTCCTCCTCATCGGTCTGGGCGACGACCGAGCGGAGCTCATCGACCACCATCAGCTCATAGTTGTCCAAGGACATCCTTGTCCGGAGGTCCGCAAGCCCTGCGGCGCCTCAGGCTCCTGGCCCGGCTGCCGCAGGTTGACCTCCTGTACCCTCCTTTGTGGCTGCGGGTCGCGTGATAGCGATCGCGCATTGGTTCAGGTTCAGATACTTCCGGGCGGCCGCCTGGACGTCGGTCAGGCTGACCGCTTCAATCTTCTCGGCATAGCGTGCCGACTCCCGGTAGCCGAGACCGTAGAGCTCATCCAGCGTCTCCTGCGTCAGTCGGGTCGAGACGTCGCCAAGCTCTATTTCGTGGGCCGCGATGCACATCTTCTTGGCCCGCGCGAACTCGGCCGGTGACAGCGGCTTCTGCTGCACTTCGACGATCAGGTCGCGGATGATCTTTTCCACCAACTGCAGCTTCTCCGGCTGGGTCGCCGCGTAGACGAGCACGTAGCCGGGATCGATCCCCGGCGCCGGAACGAGGTGCGTCGCATAGACCAACTGAGCGCCCCGCAGCTTCTCATGCAACCGGCCGCCGGGGTAGTTGATCCCCGAGAAGGCGGCGTCGAGAACGTCCAGCGCGAAGCGATCCTTGACGTCGACGGTCGGACCGGGGAAGGCCATGTACAGCAGACCCTGCTCCTGGTCGCGCTCTTTCACTGCCCGTCGCTCCTCACTGGGCGGGGCCTCGGGAGCAAGCTTCACCGGCTGAGCGGGCGGAAGAGCCCAGTCGCCGAAGCACCGCTTCGCCAGCGCCAGCGCCTGGTCGATCTTCACGTCACCGTAGATCGACAGCACCATCGGGCTCGGTCGGCAGAGCTGCGCGTGATGGGCGATCAGCTTCTCGCGGGTGATCGACGCCACACTCTCGGGCGTCCCCAGTGGGTCGAGTCGGTAAGGATGCTGCTGGTAGAAGGTCTGCACCAGCAGGCGACTGACCACCGAGTCCGGGTCGTCCTCCTGGGCCTTAAGGGCCGCCAGGGTGAGCTGCTTCACGCGGTCCAGTTCCGCTGCCGGGAAGCTCGGGTTGCGCACGCAGTCGGTCAGCAGCGTCATCAGCAGGTTCAGGTCGGCGGTGAGACAGGTGCCGCTGAGGCTAAAGCTGTTGCGGCCCGAGGTCGCGGAGAGCCCGGCTGCGACGTCGTCGAGCGCCCTGGCAAGGTCCTGACGTGACCGGGTGCGAGTGCCCCGGGTGATCATCGCCGCGAGGAGGCGGCCGATGCCGGCGTTCTCGGCAGTCTCATAGCGCAGGCCGCCGAGCCAGGAGGCCTGCACACTGACCATCGGCGTGCGGTGATCCTCCCGCACGAGCACCGTGATGCCGTTCGGGAGCGTGCTGCGACGGGTGTCCTCACGCCGCTCGACGGGCTGCGTGGCTTGTGCCTGCGTCGTGCCCTTCCCGGCTCGACGCACCACGACCGTGAGATTCTCGGGGCGGAAGTAGCGGTTCGCAGCCGCCTGGATATCCGCCGCCGTCACCTTGCGAAGGCCCTCGACATAGCGGGTGCTGAAGTCGACATCCCCGGTGCTCAGGTAGTTGCTCCCCAGCATCTCGGCCCAGGAATCGACGTTGGCGCGAGCGTAGACGAGTTCGCTCTCCTTCTGCTTCTTGGCGCGACTCAGCTCGGCAGCGCTCACCGGCTCCGTCTTCAGCCGGTCCACCTCGGCAAGGATGGCCTTCTCGGCTTCGGCCAGCTTGCTCTCGTCGGCCACTGCCGAGATCACGAAGCGACCGCCATCATACTCCGGCGTGTAGGAGCCGCTGGTGATGGCGTCGACCAGCCCCTTCTCCTCCCGCAGCCGTGAGACGAGTCTGGAACTCGGACCGTTGCTGAGGATGTAATCGGCCACGTCCAGCGGGTACATGTCGGGCGAGAACAGCGTCACGGTGCGCCAGCCCAGGGCCAGGTACGCCCGCGAGAGAGTCGGGTCAACTTCCTCCACGCGCCGCGGACTGGTCTGCGCGGGTTCCTGGGGCAAGGTCGGGAGGTTCACGGCACGCCGGGGAATCTGCCCCAGCGACTGCTCCAGGGCCTTCATCACGCGGGTGGTCTCGAAGTCGCCGACGACCACAGCCACCACGTTATCCGTGGTGTACATGCGCCGGTGGTAGGACACGATGTCCTCGCGAGTCACCGCCTTGAAGCGGTCCGGGTACCCGATGATGCGGTACCGTGCCGGGTGCAGTCGCAGGAGGGTCTGGGTCATCAGGTTGCTGAGTCGCCGCCCGGGGTCATCCTCGCCCATCGCCATCTCGCGCAGGATCACGCCGCGCTGTGTCTCCACATCCTGCGGCGTGAGCAGCGGGTTGAAGACGTAGTCGCCGATGAGGTCGACCATGTCCTCGACGTTACGCGCCGGTCCAGTCATCCAGTAGCAGGTGTGGTCGGTGCTCGTGTAGGCGTTGGCCTGGTTGCCCAGGGCCTCCTGGATTGCGTTGATCTCGTCGGCCGTCCGGTGTGTGGAGCCGTGACCGACGAGGTGCTCCAGGAAATGAGTGATGCCACAGCCGAGGTAGTTGTCCTCGTACATGCTCCCGGCGCGGACATAGAATCGCACCGCAGCTACCGGAGCGGCATGGACCTCGTCGACGACCACGGTCATGCCATTGTCAAAGGTCCGCATCACAGGTTCTGCGTACGCCTGGCAGATCATCAGGAGCAGGGCCAGAACTACTGCGACCAGACATCGCTTCATCTCAGCACCTCGGGGAATCCTTGCGCGGCAGGGACTACTGCACTATCTTGAAGACCCCAGCCCTCTGATTATAGGACGCCAGGCCCGGAGTGAGAAGGCCTGCGCTCCTCTGGGCGGTCCTGCAGGGGCCACTGCGCGGCGCTCTCGGCTTCCCTTACCCACCCAGAGGGCACCATGCTATAATGACCTTATGCGCATTCTCGGTATCGATCCGGGGCTGAACTGCACGGGGTACGGACTGGTCGCGCATGACCCACCGTCCGCGCGGCTGGTGGAGGGCGGCGTGATCCGCACCGATGCCTCCGCTTCGCTGGAGGTGCGCCTGGCGACCCTTGCCCAGGGCATTCGCGGGGTAGTGTCCGATCTCGACCCCGAGGTGATGGTCGTCGAGGACCTCTACGCCAAGTACGAGCACCCTCGGACAGCGATTCTGATGGGCCATGCTCGTGGCGTGATCTTGCTCGCGGCGGCAGAGCGTGGGCTCCAGGTCGCCGCCTACCCGGCCTCTTTGGTCAAGCGCGCTCTCACCGGCCACGGTCGAGCCACCAAGGAGCAGGTCGCGTCGATGGTCGTGCATCTGCTTGGACTGGCGCAGGCGCCCGAGCCCAGAGACGTGACCGATGCCCTGGCGCTGTGCCTGTGTCATGCCGCGCCCATGCGTCTTGAGGGGCGTCGCGGAGCTCTGCCGGAACGCCTGGCGCGGGCGCTGGCCGATCAGGGAGCCGTCCCGCGCCGCGAGAGACGCTGAGCCGGAAGGCTTGTTGCGTAGCCTGCACCATATCTCTGGGGGCATCCTGTTGATCCGACGCATCCGTGGTGAGCTTGCCGGGATCCTCGAAGAGTCCGTGCTCGTCGACGTCCACGGTCTCACCTATGAGGTGTTCTTGCCGCCGCATGTCCGCGAGCGCTTCGAGGGCCGACCGACCGGCAGCGAGGTCGAGTTCTGCACCTACCACTACCTCGCAGTCGACCAGGCGAAGTCGGTGCCGGTGCTCTTCGGCTTCGAGAACGATGTGCAGCGCGACTTCTTCGAGCTTCTCACCGACGTGCCCCGAGTTGGACCACGGGCGGCGCTGCGAGCCTTTGCGTTGCCTGTGGCGACTGTGGCGAAGGCCATTGAGCTGCAGGACTCCCGCTTGCTCAAGTCTCTGCCCGGCGTCGGTCCACAGAGGGCCAAGGACATGATCGCCACCCTCGGTGGTAAGCTCGGGCGTTTCGTCGATGTGGAAGAGCTGGAGCGTGCCGCCGAGGCCGCCGAGCGTCCGCTGGAGAGCTTCGAGGCCGACGCGCTGGAGGTCCTCACACAGCTCGGGATGTCCCCTTCGGATGCTGTCACAGCCCTCCGAGCCGTCCGCGAGGCCGAACCGGAGCTCACGTCCGCCGATGCCCTGATCCGTCGCGTCTTCCAGAACCGATAGCTTCGTCTCCCGTAACATGACTGCGAGGTCCGTGACCATGGCTGAGGAGTCCTGTAAGCTGTGCCGGCCGGTCCCTCGTGAAACCCTCGGGCTGCTCGTGTACCTGGTGATTGCCTTCGGCGGGGCCTGGGCCATCGAGCTGATTCCGGTTCGAGCCATCGGCTACGGCAGCCCGAAGTCGGGCAACGCGGTCCTGTTCTGGCTGATCGGCGTCATGTACGTACCGATGCTTGCAGCGCTTGTCGCCCGCAAGGTTGAGGGTTGTGGCTTCGCCGACTCCGGCCTGCACTGGGGCAGGGGACGCTACCACTTGGTCGCCTGGCTCCTCCCAGCGGTCCTAGGTGTGGTGGCAACGGGGCTGACGCTCGCCCTGGGCCTGGGCACCTACGATCCGGGGCTATCTACCATCATGTCGCGGGTGCCGCCGGAAGGCCAGGAGTTCGTGCGTCAGCAGACAGCCCGCTTCGGCGCCTGGCTGCCGGTCATCATCTGGGTCAGCGCCCTGACGCAGGCGGTCCTCATCAACTGCGTGGCAACCTTCGGTGAGGAGTTCGGCTGGCGCGGTTATCTGCAGCGGCGTCTTGAGCGTTTCGGCGTCCGTGCCAGCGTGTTGCTCACCGGGCTGATCTGGGGCGTCTGGCACGCCCCGATCGTCGCCCAGGGCCACAACTACCCGGGCCATGCGGCGCTCGGCGTGCCGCTGTTCATCGTCTTTTGTACGGTGTGGAGCGTCATCCTCGGCTGGCTGCGGAACGCCTCGGGAAGTGTCTGGGCGCCGACCATCGCCCATGCCTCCATGAACGGGCCTGCCGTGGCTCCGATGATGTTCGTCAAGGGCGCCAACGTACTCGTCGCGAACTTCGTGGGTGTGGTCGGCATCGTCCTGGCCGGCCTGTTCGCGGCTTACCTCTTGGCAGCCGGGGTGATTCGCCGCCCGGTGGACCAACCTCCAGTCTGCGAGACCGAATCATGAGTGAAGACCTCGGACGTCAGCGAATCATCACGGCCCAGGAGCGCGGGCGCGACCACGACGAGCAGAACACGGTCCGCCCCCAGACTCTCGACGACTACGACGTGGGCCAGACCGAGCTCATCGGACAGTTGCGCATCGCCATTGCTGCGGCCAAGCAGCGCGGAGATGTGCTCGAGCACCTGCTCTTCGATGGCCCTCCGGGGCTCGGGAAGACCACACTGGCCCATATCATCGCCAACGAGATGGGCGTCGATATCCACCGGACCTCGGGCCCGGCGCTTGAGCGTGCCACCGACCTCGTGGGGATGCTGACGAACCTCAAGCGCGGTGATGTGTTCTTCGTCGACGAGATCCACCGTCTCCCGCGCGTGGTTGAGGAGTACCTGTACCCGGCGATGGAGGACTTCCGCATCGACTTCGTCGTGGATAGCGGGCCTTACGCCAAGACAGTCCCGCTGAACCTGGAGCCCTTCACCCTGATCGGGGCGACCACTCGGGCTGGGATGCTCACCGCTCCCCTGCGCGAGAGGTTCGGCATCTTCCTGCACCTGGAGTTCTACACGGAGGAGCAACTGGAGAAGATCGTCACCCGCGCTGCGCGGATCTGGGAGATTCCGCTTGACCCGGGTGGTGCGCGGGAGTTGGCCTGCCGCTCGCGAGGCACTGCGCGAGTCGTCAACCGTCTCCTGCGCCGCGTTCGCGACTATGCCCAGATCATGGGCGACGGCGTTGTAACCCAGACGATGGCGGCCGAGGCCCTCAGCGCCATGCGGGTCGACGAAGTGGGTCTCGACGAGCTCGATCGCAAGTACCTGCGCACCATGATCGACTACTACAACGGCGGACCGGTGGGGCTGAATGCCATTGCGGCAACTCTCTCGCAGGATGAGGGGACGCTGGAGGACGTGGTGGAGCCCTACCTGCTGAAGATCGGCTTCCTGCTGCGGACCTCCCGGGGTCGGCAGGCGAGTGGCCGCGCCTACGAGCATCTGGGCATTGACCGTGAGCCGCCTCCACCGCCCACAGGTGGCGTGCAGGCCATCCTTGGCCTCGACACCTGACCAGGTCGCCCCGGCGAAGGGTCGCCGGTCTGTCCGCAGTCTGCACCCGGTTCGTGTCTGGTCGAGGAGGAGAAGGCAATGTACGAGCTGGATCCGGACGAGCTTGATGCTGAGGACGAAGAGGAAGAGGAAGGCGGGCTGATCTGGGAAGACCCGCGCGAGAAGCCTCGCACCGGCGCTACCCTGATTCGCAAGCGCACGGGCAGGCTCGACCTGGAGACCTTTGCGCCGGTTGTGACGCACTATACCGGCCTCCACCGGGCCGATGCCGCAGCCGTGTGCGCCCATGGCCGCGGTATCCTGCTGGACAACATCGACATCGCGGCAGCCGAGGCCCTGGCTGCCCACCTGCAGTCCCTGGGCGAAGACTGCTTCGTCATCCCCGCCGAGCATCTGGTGCCCCTGCCTGAAGAGCGCCAGGTAGTGCGGGCGCGGATGACCAAAGAGGAACTCCACCTGTACGAGACGAGCGGGGAGGAGCACTCGGGGCCCTGGAGTCGCCTCCTCCTTCTGGCCATGGCTCGCGTTGCCGTCACGACCACTGTCGCGAGGCCCAGGCCCGGCAATATCCTCACACGCAAGATCAGCTATGGCGCCGCCGTCGTCGGCGGGGCCTATGGCGCTGTCCTTAGTGCGGCCGTGACGGGTTCCGCGGCCACACAGCACGCACACGGCACCTCTCACCACACCTATGCCGACCTTGTCTTCCTCCACCCTCTGCGCCGCCTGCGGATCAACGCCCGTGAGTTTGACTACACGATTCTCGGCGATCAGGTGCAGCCGGCCAGTGAGGCGAATCTGCGCGCCCTGGCACGCTGGTTCGTCCATGCGGCTCCCCAGGTGCGGACCAACTTCGACTCGCGCCACCTGCTGGAGACCGGCGAGATCGAGGTGCAGCACACGGACCTGCGCGAGCTGGAAGCCCTCGTTCACTGGCTCATCAACCTGGTCCGGTTCGACCGTCCCTGAGCTGCACCGACCGCGGCAGTGGAGGTGCAGGCACTGCGAAGCACGAAGGTCTTCGACCGTCGGTGAGCGCTCTGAGGCCGGCTGTGGCTAACCTTCGCCCCAGAGCGCAAGTCCCTTGTTGAGTCTTGCCGGACCACTCCCGTCGCCTTGTCCTTTACCGCCCGGGCTGAGCAAGCCCGCTGCCGATTCTGGAGGGCCGACCTGTGACCAGATCCATCGTCCTTGCTGTGATCTCGTTCCTGTCCCTCACGACCGCCTTCGCCCAGCAGACAGACAACGGGACCGTCAGCCTCACAGCGACGGGCAAGACGGGCGCCTACACCGGGTTCACCCTCAAGTCGGATGACACCGAGATCGCCACCGTCAACTTCGGGAGCAACCACGCCCTTACGGCTACCACTCTCAAGGCGACCACGAGCGTCCTGCGGTTCACCGGGCTGTCCTGCACGCCCACTCCCGCTCTGGGGCCCGCGAGCTTCATCGAGGTCCAGCTTCTGCCCAAGGACCCCTTCCCCGTGGTGACCTTCGAGCTTGACCTGCGCTCCTTCGATCAGGCGGCGTGGGAGAAGCGCTGGGGACAGGTGCCCTTCCACTTCCTGACCTGCAGCCTGCCGGGAGCCGAGGTCTTCCATCAGCGCGGCTGGTCCATCGGCACCCCTGTGGTGGATGACTACATTCAGATGAAGGCCGCGCCGCGCGGGCAGACGGTGGTGAGTCACTGGTCACGCGACTGGATGTACGCGCCGCCGATCGGCTCCTATCCCATGGCCGTCGCCGGGCTATGGAACTCGGCTGCGAAGCACTACGTGGGCTACGACTTCCACGGCGCACGCCTCACCGACCACAGCGAGAAGAACTTCGGCACCACCTACTGCTGGCAGTTCGGCGGCGATCGCGAGTTCTTCTGCCTCACCTGGCCCTACGGCAAGCAGTACATCAACCTTCGCTACCCCACGACCCCGGTTCGCTGCGGTACGCACTTCCGGCTCCTGTGGTCGCGCGATATGGGGCCCGACGACGACCCGAACCGACTGGTCAACGAGTTCCTCTGGAAGACCTACGCCGACCGTCTGCCCGATGCCGAGCGGATGAATGACCTGTCCTGGCTCCCCGACAGCCTGCGCATCAGCGACTTCCCCGTCCCCGGCAGTCTGGGCAACTTCGCAACCCAGAACACCGGCCCCGACGGCGATCGCTGGTGGCAGCCCAACGTCAACCTCATCGGCGGTCAGGGCTACTTCAACAGCATCGACTACTACTTCGACACGAAGGACCAGGCCTCCATCACTCGGCTTGGCACCGAGTGTCGCAAGATCGTCTCACTGGGCAAGTGGCTGGAGGTCGGCGGGGACAAGGGGTTCTTCTGGCAGACGCCGCTGGACGGTGGCGGCGCGGAGTTCTTCGGCCCCGGCGTCGAGACCTTCCACCATGTGCGCGGCTGGAACGCCGGGCTGGCACTGCTTGAGTACTACCGCAACGACCCGGCGGGAGCTGCTGATCTGCTGCCCTACATCGACGGCGTGCTGCGCTACACCAAGCACATCCTTTACACCCGCAACTGCTATCCCGACGTTCCGGCGGCGCAGTTCGCCTGGAGCGCCACTCCCTGCGTCACCTTCTGCCTGAAGTACTACTACTTCTTCCGCAACGATCCCTCGCACCAGGACCTGGCCGAGCTGGCCTACAAGCTGGCCCGGAACATGACCTACCGCTATCTCGCGCTCTGGCCCTGCGACAACGACGACATGGACGACCTCGACAGCTCCTTCTTCATGGAGCCCAATGCCGGGCTGCCCTGGCTGGGTTGCGCCTGTGCCAACGAGGTCTGGGTCTACAACATCGCCATGCTCTACGAGTACCTCAGCACCGGCGATCCGATCATGGGCCACTACCTGCGCGGAATGCTCGAGCGTTACCCGCAGATGTTCCAGGACCAGTGGTACCCGTCAGTGCGCGAGTACCCCAGCAGCGCCTTCACCGAGCGCTACGGCCTCTTCGATGAGTGCGCCCAGGGCAAGGGGAAGCGCGCTGACTACGGCGGCCTCTGGGGCGGCTTTGAGCGTCTCATCTGGCCTGTGGGAACCTCACGCGCCCGGGTGGTCTGTGGTGAGAAGGCGGCCATGGCCTTCGACCGCGACGGTCGCCATACCGACCTCAGCGGCTATCGCTACTATGGCGACGGCCGGTGCTCCTTCAAGCTCGTGGCCGGCGGTCTGCAGGCCGATCCCGCTGCCTCCTTCGACCTCAGCGTTACCTTCCCGTTCTTCGACCTGCGCAGCAAGCAGGTGTCCCTGATCCGCGACGGCCAGACCAGCCGCCTTGCGGCGGACCGCCTCACGACCTTCGCCGCCCAGAAGGACACCCTGATCCTCAAGGGCGTCAAGCTGGGCGACACGGTCTGCTTGGGCGGCTACGATGCAGCAGTGGTGCCCTTGTCCTGCGCCGTCGCCAAGCCCCGGGTGCAAGACTCCGACGGGCCCAGCTTCCTCGAGCGCGACGGATTCCAGATGCTGAATCTCGCGCGGGGCGCCTTCGAGGGGATCGACCGCAACTGGGATGACCCCAAGTCGATGGCGAGTTATGAGCCGGGCTTCAAGACCCTCTACGGGGTGCCCTTCCAACTACTCGATCCTGACCTGACGCAGAACCGGGTCACGGTTCCGCGCCGGGGCATCGCCTTCGGCGAGCATCCGCAGTACCTGTTCCTCCTGGTTGGCGGGCTTGACGACCGCTCGCATCTCACCCTCTACCGTGATGAGCAGACCCGCGAGTCGATTCCGCTGGCCGGGTCGGTGCCGGTGATCCAGTCCTGGCCCCCGGTCTTCGACTGGCACCTCAGCCTCGCCGTCATCGAGAACAAGGGCAAGCCCATCATGTCCCTGGCTCCCGTGGGGTGCCAGATCTACGCCATCACCTCCACTGACCTGCAGGCCGCCAAGCTCTCGGAGACACTAGCAGCCCTGCAGTCTCGCCGCGAGCTCGAACTCGCCCGTGAGGCAACCCTTAAGGAGCTCAAGTCGCTGGCTCCCTTGCTGGAGGCGGTCAGTGGGCATGTGGCCGTCCTGCCTCATCCGGACACCACCAACCCACGGGCGAACCTCGTAGTGAAGATGCTGCAGGAGGCCGGGCTGGCCAAGCACCTCACCTTCCTCACCGCACAGGACCTGGTGAACCCGCGGGTCTTCAACGCCCACAAGGTCTGGATCGCCCTCTACCTGGGCGGCGAGCACTACTACCAAACCGTCAACCGCACGGGTGACGGCGACGAGGCCATGCTGAACTGGCTCAAGGGCGGCGGCACCCTCGTGGCGCTCTCCAGCCAGCCCTTCCCCTTCTACTACAACGAGGCCGGCAAGCCCGTCGTCAGCGCACCCAAGTTCGGTCTGCCCATCAACGGCAGCGGTGCGGGCGATCGCATGGACACGCTGGAGGTCTCGCCCACGCGTGGCTGGGAGGAGCCGCCCGCCGGTGTGCGTCTCAGCTTCGAGGTAGATGCCTCGCAGAAGGTCTTCCCGAACCTGCCGGCCCGCTTCCCCTGGCCCACCGATATCGACCAGCGTTGGCGGCCGCTCTACGATGTGGCCGGTCCGCTGAACCACTACATCCCGCTGATCACCCTCCGCGACGAGAAGGGCAAGAGCTACGGCGACGCGGCGGCCATGATCGAGTACAACACCGGCGAGCTCTCCGGCGCGAAGGTGGTCTACGTCTGGCACGGTCTGCGGCAGAGCGCCCAGTACCAGCGCGAGTTGCTCCTTGGCACGCTGCGCTATGTGCTTAGCAACGTCACGCCGCCGCCGCTGGAGTACTCGTGCTTGCGTGCTGCGACACCGCCGGTCATCGACGGCAAGCTGGACGAGGAGATCTGGCGTCAGGCGCCTGCGACCGAAGCCTTCACTCGCCTCGATCCCGACGCGAAGGACGGCCAGGACCTCAAGACCACCGGCCGGATGGCCTGGGATAGTCAGTACCTGTACCTGGCCTGGGAGTGCGAGGACCCGGACGTCTGGGCCACCTACACCGACCATGACGCCTATCTGTGGGAGCAGGAAGCCGTGGAGGTCTACGCCGACCCCGACGGTGACGGCGCGAACTACCGCGAGATCGAGATCAGCCCGCGCAACGTGACCGTGGACCTGAACATCAGCCGCGCCAACCTCCTGGGTCAGCCTGCCGAGGGCCTGCTCGGAATCCTCTGGGATGCCGAGGGCATGAAGACGGCAGTGGACGTGCAGGGCACGCTCAACCAGCGCGAGGATACCGACAAGGGATGGACCGCCGAGGCCGCTATCCCCTGGAGTAACTTCGTCACCAGCGGGAAGGCCGTGCCGTCGCTCGGCGACGCCTGGCGGATCCAACTGCTCCGCATCGACCGCAGCAACAAGGTGGCCCATGCGCAGTTCTCAGCCTGGTCACCCACGCCGGTGTTCCATCGCCCCTCCTGCTTCGGTCGCGTGACCTTCACCGGCAACCCCTACCACGACGACTTCTCCGCCTATCCCGAGGGAGGGCTCCCGCTGCCGACCTGGACGA
>JBDKVB010000070.1 GCA_039679385.1 Armatimonadia bacterium
GACCTGCACTACCAGAAGACCGACGGCACCTCCGGCGGCTTCTACGCGAACGACTGGCGACCGAAGCCGGACATCCAGGGCGAGGGCCAGTGCACCTTCACGGTGCCCATCCGTCCGGTGGAGAACCTGGCCACCGTCACACTGATCCTCTTCACCGCGCCGGGAGGTGAGTGGGCCAAACAGACCCGCCTGGTCACCTCCTCTCCTCTGCCGGTCGTTGATACAGACCCCGGCTACACGATCTGGTCGAAGCAGGTGCGCTGGAACAAGAGCTGGATCGCCTTCGACTGGACCAGCCTCCAGAAGCCACTGACCGAAGGCGACAAGCTGCAAGTCACCCTCGAGTACTACCTCGATCCGGCCGACCACTACAAGCAGACGACGCTGAACCTGGAGGCCCTGGGACCCCGTGTGCCCAAGCCGGGAGTGCCGGAGCCGATCAGCTTCGCCAACACCCAGCATCTGTGGTATGGCGCGCAGAAGGCCGTCATCCAGCCTGGACGCGGTAGCCACACCTTCACCCTCACGATCCCCAAGACGCAGCCGCAGAACTCCCTCCTGATGCTGGCGCTCTTCAACGAGTCCCGCGGGAAGCGCTGGCCCTGGGATGTGCGGGCCTCGGTCGGATACCAGCGCAAGGGCGGCTTCTTCGAACTGGAGACGACAAAGCCCGCCAACCTCTTCACCTATGACGAGTCGGTCCGCATCCTGGCCAGGCTCAAGCAGGCGGCCACGCCCGGTACGAGCAGGGTTCTGCGCTACACCGTCCATGACGCAGAGCGCAATCAGGTCGCCAGTGGCGAGGTTCCCTTCACCGTCGAGCGTGAGGGTCAGACCATCCCCGTTGACGTGCAGCTCACCCGGCGCGGCACCTTCCTGTTCCACGCTGAGGTCGACGGCTGGGAGTCCCGCGAGACCACCTTCTGCCGCATCCCCGACGTGATGAAGCTGACCGGTGGTGCGCCCACGCCCTTCGGAATGACGGTGCACTGCGCTCCGTCGCTGGAGCCTCGCACCCGACGCACCTTCGAGGCAGCCCGTCTCCTGGGCCTCACCAACTGCCGCTCCTTCACCGAGTGGACTACGCTTCAGCCCGGCCCGGATACCTACGCCTTCCCCTACTGGGAAAGCTTCTTCAACACGGTCCAGGAGCTTGGGATCGACACCACGCTGTGCATCTACAACCCACCAGCCTGGGTGATGCCGCAAGGCCAGATGATCGGCTACCGCATGTTCGACTGTGACCTGCCGGCCTTCGGCAAGATGGTCAAGACGGTCAGCGAGCGCTACAAGGGCAAGTTCGGCGGCTGGGAGTGGCTCAACGAGATCTGCCCCGGCGGTACGGCGGACTCCGTCGGCGACTATGTCAAGCTTTGCCGCGCGGGAGTCGAGGCGGCTCGCAGTGTAGACCCGAAACTGCGCTCCGTGATGGCCGGTGGACTGTGGCCACGCAACTTCCGCCTCGACGTGCTCAACGCCGGTGCGGGCAAGTACATCGACACGCTGCCGATCCACTACGGGAACGGCAGCGGCATCCAGGAGGCCCGCGACGACCTGACCTCCTTCGGCCTCGATCAGGTCGCCGTCTGGGACAACGAGTCCGCGGGCGAGATGATCCAGTGGGACAAGCCCGGACTTGACGTGGTCTCCGAGACCACCAAGTCGAACTGGGTGCTGAACCAGTGGACCGATGAGCTCTGCGCCGGGGCGCAGAAGCTGATCTACTTCGGCGGCCAGGGGAATGCCATCGGCGACTTCGACTACCTCCTCGCCGACCACTCCCCGCTGCCGGTCGCTGCGACGCTGGCCGTGTTCTCCAGCAAGCTGTGGGACGCCAAGCCCCTCGGCCTGTTCACCTCGGAAGGCAAGGCTGGAGTGTTCCACGTCTTCGAGCACCAGGGCAAGCCGGTGATCGTGGCCTCCACTAACGAACCTGCCGGGGAGGAAGTCGCCCTCGCTGTCGGAACGCCGGAAGTGGTGCTCACCGACCACCAGGGCAACGAGACCCGCATCGCCACTCGCGACGGAGTTGCAGCACTGCCCCTCAAGCCCCTGCGCTGCTTTGTCGAGGGCGCGGATCTGGACGTCGTCAAGGCCTACCTGGCACCGGCGATCCAGGTCCCGAATGCAGGCGGGAAGCGCGAGGTGATCGGCTCACGCCCCACGGTCAGCGTGCTCAGTGGCCAACCTTCGAGCATCCCCGTGCGGCTCTGGAACCCTTACTCGCAGCAGCTTGAGGGCACCTTGACGCTTGACCTCCCGGCGGGCTGGACTGCTCAGCGCGAGCTTGCGTTCTCGGTCGCACCAGGGCAGACGCAGGTCGTGAACTTCCCGGTGACGGTGCCCACGGAGGTGCAGCCCGGAGCCTTCCCACAGCGCCTCACTGTGCGCTATGCCTGGGCCAAGCTGCCCGTGGTGCAAAAGCCGATGGTTCTCTCGGTCTTCAGCCGAGAGAGCGTGGGGAACCTGCTCAAGAACGGGGACTTCGAGGCGGTGGAGGCCGATGGCGTCACTCCGCAGGTCTGGCGGGGCACCAACGCAAGGGCCTTCCCGGCCAAGGACCTTGGCCTCGGTCTCGGACGCAAGGTCCTGCGCTTCGAGAACGCGCCGACCTGGGCGCACCAGTCCCAACAGCTCAAGCTCCAGGGCGGCCTCACCTATCTGTACACAGCCTGGGTCTGGAATCAGGGCATGCAGGGCGGCTCCAACATCAGCCAGACCATGACCGACGGTTCGCGTCGCGACCTGTACGACAAGCAGGTGCTCGACATCGGCGACAGCACGCCCTACTGGCAGGTCTTCACCTGTCGGTACAAGGCTCCGGTCGATCTCGCGACCGTGGGCTTCGTACCGGTGACTCAGGGCTCCGGCTGGGCGGCCTACGACAACCTGCGGGTGACGGTCTTCGAGGGCACCGACTACGCCGCCGAGGCGTGGCGCGTTGCCAAGCCTCCGACGATCGACGGCAAGCTGGACGACTGGGACCTGAAGTGCCCGGTCCCGCTCATCGGTCGCAACCAACTCCAGGTCCACGACGCGGGCTATCAGTGGACGCCGCAGAACCTCAACGGTGTGGCCTATCTGGCCTGGGACACGAAGAACCTGTACCTCGCCGTGCAGGTCCTCGACGACCAGCACCGAACCGCCGGCGAGGGCGAGACCGTCACCGACGGCGACAGCCTGATCCTGGCCTTCGACCCCTCGGCGGGTGGCACGACCGGTTCCCGTGAGGCGGCTGCGTACTATGTCTCTTCGCAGTCACCCACGGGTGGCAGCGGCACCGTCACGCTCTGGCGCTCACGCCAGCACAGCGGAGGGAGACCCTCGGGGCATCTGGCGCGCGACTCCTCGGTGTACGAAATTGTCGTCAAGCCCGGTGACGGAGGCTGCGTCTACGAGATGCGGCTTCCCCTGAGCGAGCTGGGCGGCATCTCCGGCGCCTTCGCCACCAAGCTCGGGGGCTCGATCCAGCTCAACGACAACGACGGGAAGGGCCTCGCGGCGCAGATGAACTGGGGTGGAGGTCTGAGCCCGACCTGGGCGCCAGCCTCCTTCGGACGCATCACCCTGGTGGAGTAGCCGAAGGGCCAGGCGCCAACAGCAAGCGACATCGGCCGGCTGCTCTTGTCACGGGCAGCCGGTCGTTTCTATGCCTCGTCGAAGGACAGCACTGCCACGTCTCCGGGCTTCAGCCGAACCCCTTCTGCGAAGCCCAGGAACCGGTGCTCGTGCCAGCCCGTTCCGCGGCAATTGCAGGGCTCGGAGTGGACGGTGACGCGCAGCTCTTCCTTCCCTACCCGGACCGTCGTTTCCTCACCCGGAGCGGCGACCTTCTGCCAGTGGGTCTTGGGCAAGCAGACACAGAGACCGAAGTCCTCTCTGCAGAGCACCTTCCGTCGGATCGGAGCAGACATGCGCTGTAGCGGCCTCCCCTGAGCTGCCTTCGCAAGTGACTGTCACATCCTCGTTGCTGCGCACTTCGCGCCGGATCGCCGAACACCTCTCCTCCCGGCAGAGGTATCTGGCAACGCGGGCCGGAAGTAGACTCTCGTGCGAACTCGGCCCATGCCACCGCAGCCCAGGCCCTCAGTCGTCGCGCCAAGGGAGTGACCCCGATGACCCGCAGCATCCTGGTGAAGGGCGCCGTGCTCCTTGCGATCCTGCTGACCGCTACCTGCCTGGCCCAGCAACCGACGACGATGGCGGTGCCCAATGCCGGACTCGAGGAGGGTGTTGAGGGGCCGACGGGATGGACAGCCTCGGCCGGTGAGGGCGGAGAAGGGGCCTTCGCCTGGGACACCGAGCACAAGCACTCGGGGAACCGGTCCTACCGCGTCACCAAGCTCGGCAGTGGCGGCCACACACTTCTCTCCGGCCCGATGGTCAGCGTCGAGCCCGGCAAGACTGTTCGCGTCACCGCCTGGGTCTACCCTCTCAAGAACCTCCGCCGCGGCGTCTACTTCATGATCAGCCAGTACCCCACCGGCAAGGATCAGTGGGACCTGCCCAACACCTTCGGCGACACCAGCCAGCCGCTTGTAGCCGGTGAATGGCAGCAACTCTCGGTGCTGGTCCAGGTCAGGCCCGGCAACGACCGCCTGCGCATCCAGTGCGTTCAGGCCTTTGCACCCTCCGACCTGTGCTGGGATGACTTCGCCGTCACCGACGCCGCGGCAATCCCTGAGACTAAGCCGCGCTACGAACCGCCGGTCAAGGAGATGGTCCCAGACCTGGAAGCTGCGAAGGCGGTCGTCGCTCGTCGTGCGCGTGCGCAGGTCCGTGTCGAGCAGATCGCCGGTCGACCGCGGCTGTTCGTCGACGGTAAGGCGACCCCCTGGGCCTGGTATGTGAGCCCCTTCTGGAACCCGCAGGACGCCCAGGTTGGCGACTTCCTGCGGGCCGGAGTCCGCGTGTACCTGGTCCCGCTCGTTCTCGGCTCGGGAGTGTATGGCGAACGCGGCCCCTGGAAGGGTCCCGGGCGCTATGACTTCGCCGAGGTCGATGACCTGCTGTGGCGCATCCTGCGCGTTGACCCCGAGGGCTACGTGGTCTTCTACATGGCCTGCGACCCCTACCGCGACTGGGGCCGAGACAATCCCGATGACGTCACCTGCGACCAGAACGGCCGCAAGGCGATTGTCGACATGCACCCGAAACGCTGGGGTGACGATCCGCAGGGGCGTGAACGCTTCGGGCCGTCGCTGGTCTCCCTGAAGCTGCGGGAAGACGTCTCGGGCTGCCTGCGAGCGTTGGTCAAGCACGTCGAGTCAAGCGAACCGGGGAAGGCCGTGATCGGTTACCACGTAGCGGGGCTGAACGATGGCCAGTGGTTCCAGTGGGCCAGGTACGACCCCGCAGACCTGCACCTCGCCGACTACTGCCCTGGTGCCCAGGCCTCCTTCCGCTCGTGGCTCAGGAATCGCTACCACGGCGACGAGGCCGCCTTCCGCAAGGCCTGGAGGAACCCGAACCTGACCTTCGAGACCGCACGAGTTCCCGCGGGCGACCGCCTCTGGGCCGACGGCGACCTCCTCGACCCGGCAACCCACCAGGATGTGGCCGACCACACGCGCTTCTACAGCGAGGGCGTGGCCGAGAACGTACTGGCCCTTGCGTCGCTCCTGAAGGCGGAGACGCCACGACGCGTCCTCTGCGGCACCTACTACGAGGACATCACCTGCAACTCCGCCAACCATGTCGCCCTGGGACGGCTGCTGGAGGGCGATGCCCTGGACTACCTTGCAGGGCCCGCTGCCTACGGCATCCGCATGGCCGGTTTCCAGGGCGCGGTTCGGTCGGTCTTCGGCTCCACGCTCCTGCACGGCAAGACCTACCTCACCGAGCAGGACTGGCGCTCCTGGCACTCGGTGCCGGACAGTCCCGCCAACAACCTCGCCTGGGGACGCGCCGAGACGGCCGAAATCCACAACGCCATGGTGCGTCGCGAGTGCGGGATGATGCTGGCCTTCGGCACCGGCACCTGGTGGTATGACATGAGCGGCGGCTGGTTCCGCGACGACCAGATCATGGCCGGAATCGCCGAAGCCCTGCGAGCCTTCGGTCGCGACCTCTCCCTCACCGAGCCTCCTCGCGCAGACCTCGCTGTGATCGTCAGTGAGGAGAGCGACAGCTATGTCACGCCCAAGATGGGAGGCGCATACCGCTATGGCGGCGTGCTTCAGCAGATTCAGGAACTCAACACCGCCGGAGTACCGTACCGTCTCTACCTGCAGTCAGACCTGGGGGCCATGAAGCTCCCTGAGCACCGCGCCTACCTGTTCCTGAACCCCTACCTGCTTACGGACACGGAGCGTCGCGCCGTCGAGAGTCTCAAGCGCGACGGCAAGCTGCTCCTCTTCGTCCACGCCCCCGGTGTAGTGGGTGCGGCCGACCCGGCGCAGGCGATCACGACGCTCTCGGGAATCACTGTACGCAGCGCTCCCGAGATCACCACACTGTCTGCCGTAGCCGATAGCGGTGACCACCCGCTTTTGAAGGCGATGAACGGAGACCTGACCTTCTCCGGTGGACTCAAGGGACCGGCCTTCGAGGTCACCGACCCGAAGGCCGTCTCCTTGGGCCACTACCAGGGCACTGCGAAGGTCGCCTGCGCTGCTCGGGACTTCGGCGACTGGAAGGCCGTGTTCGCCGGCTGCCCCGGGCTGAGCGCGAGCTTCCTGCACGCTCTGGCGCAGTGGTCGGGCTGCTGGACGGCCTCGGAGCCGGGCGATGCGGTGTATGCCAACCAGCGCATTCTCACGGTCCACGCGCTCTACCCGGGTGAGAAGGTCCTTCGGCCGCTGGTCCGCTCCAAGGTCACCGACCTGACCTCCGGCCAGGTCCTCAGTGAGTCTGCCACCGAGATTCGCCTGAACCTGCGCCGTGGTGAGACGCGCTGGTTCTGGCTGGACCCGGCGCAGTAGAAAGGGCCGATCGCTGCCGCTTGCCCGAGGAGGACCCCTGGCGCCAAAGGAGAAGTCCGCGCTCTGCCCTGGCGCACACGACTGCGTTCCGAGCCGACGCCCCCAATCACGAGTAGTCTCTGCGAAGGAGTGCTGCCCGATGCGTTACGTACTGCTCGCCGCTGTGCTGGTTCTCTGCCTTCCCTGTTCCTGGTCCCAGACGGAAGCGCCGGTTACCCTCGGCGGCGTAACCTACGACCGAGTAGACCCTGGCGAGCCCTTCACCGAGGCCGCCAAGCCGGTACAGGACTGGGCACCACCTGCTCCCACGGCCACTGAGGCGGCGGCCGGGATGCTCGCCTACGTCGCACCCGATCCCGGGGAGTACCGTCCGTACCGGATCCCCCGGCCACAGGAGCGAACCGATCGGCTGCAGGTGTTCCTCTCCCCTGGTGAGGACGAGCCGGTCACCTTCGCCGTCTACAGTCTCGCCGAGCTCAAGGGCCTGACCATCACCGCGGATCTCAAGAACGCCCCGGTGACGATCGACCTCCGTCAGGAGCACTGCTGGCCGCAGCGCACCGGCTGGCGCTCGCGGCAGTGGTACACCACGCCCGAGTTGCTGTTGCCCTGTGCCGACGGCAAAAAGACGGTTCCCTACCAGCGCGGCGTCCTCAAGGAAGTCCCCTTCGACCTTGCTGCCGGGGAGAGCCAGGGGTTCTGGCTGACCCTCAGTGCTTCGGCAGAGGCCAAGCCGGGACGCTACGAGGCTCTCGTCTCTGTGGCAGCCGCCGGCAAGCCGGCGCTGCGGCTTCCCCTCACGATCGAGGTCCTTCCCATCAAGCTGCAGCGTCCGGCTGACCGCTCCTGGCTGATCTACGCCGACTCTTCCCGCTGGGACCGGATGAGCGAAGACCAGGCGCTGGCCGAACTCAGGGACTTCCGTCGCCACGGGATGGATGGTCTGGTCGAGGGGAACCTGGGCACGCCGGACGTCTCGGAGCTCCGCCAGGGCAAGGTCACTTACGATGCCTCGCGCTATCGCAAGTACACGGAGTTGTGCCGCAAGGCGGGCATGGACGGCCCGCACGTCATCAACTCGGCCGGCCCCAACCTGGTGAAGAGCACTCTGGGAATCACGGCGGACCTGAACAAGGGCCAGTGGCCGCCGGAGGTGACGGCGGGCGTTCAGGCGATCGCGAAGGCCGCCGTGGCAGCCACGGCTGACATCCCTGCGAAGTGGTACTACTACGGCGTCGATGAGCCGACCGGCGACAACACCTACGCGATCCAGGACTACCAGGCCTGGCATGACGGCGGCGCACAGACCTACGCCACCTTCTACGTCCCCAGTTTCCTTGAGAAGGCCAGTGCCTACCTGACCGCCCCCTGCTTCGTCGTCGGCCTCGTCAGCAACGAGAAGAGAGCCCAGGAGGCCCGCGAAGCCTGTGAGAAGACCGGCGCCGAGTTCTGGTGGTACGGGACAGGCTCCTACGTGAACCCCTTCCCGCAGGAGGGTTACCTGTGGCACAACCGCTATGGCGCCGGGCTGCTGTTCTGGAAGACCGGCGCACGGGCCGAGGTGACCTGGACCTTCTGCCGCCCGCACGAGGATGTGTTCAACGACTTCGACGGGAGCCGCGCGAACAGCGGCGAGCCCAAGGAGCAGTGCACGGCGTACCCGCACTTCCTCAAGCCGGAGGACTGGTTCACCTACCAGGGCGCGGTTCCGACCATCGCCTGGGAGGCCCTGCGCGAAGGCGTGGACGACTACCTGTACCTGTACACGCTCACCAGCCTGATCAAGCAGGCCCAGGCCAGCCCGATTGCAGCCGCACAGAAAGCGGCCGAGGAGGCTCAGGCCACGCTGCACGGCCTCGTCGACAGTGTGCCCTGGGCAAACCCCATGGGCCCGGTTGGCTTCGAGACCAAGCGGCTGCAGCAGGTCCGGCGCATGGTTGCGGATCGCATCCTCGGCCTCCAGGCAGCCCTTGCGGGACAGGCCTACAATCCGCCCTCCTTGCGCGGGGAGCAGTTCAGCCTGCGAGTGAAGACCCGTCAGGTGCCGGCGGGCGCCTCGCTGCCGGTGATGTCGGCCGCCTCGACCACCACCGCGCCGACCATCGACGGCAAGCTGGACGATGACTGTTGGCAGAGCGCTGGTGTTGCGGGGAGCTTCGTGGACATCCGCGACGGTGAACCGGCGAAGCTGGCAACCACGGCCCGTCTTCTCGTTGACGACAAGGCCCTCTACGTAGGGTTCGATTGCCCCGAACCGCGCATGGGGGCGGTCGAGGCTAAGGAGAAGCAGCATGACGGAACGGTCTGGCTGGAGGACGAGGTGGAGCTATTCGTCGGCGGGGCTGCCCGCAGGCCCTATGCGCATCTGATCGTGACCACCGCGAACGTGGTCCTCGATGAACGTAACCAGGACATGCAGGCCTGGAATCCGAAGCTTCAGACCGCCGTGCACAAGGGTGCCGACCGCTGGTCGGTGGAGATCGCTATCCCCTGGTCGGAGTTGGCCGCAGCGGGAGTGAACCGCGAACCGATCATGGCCTTCAACTTCGCCCGGGCTCGTCACACCGGCGCCGACCCGCAGACTCACACAGCCTGGTCCTGCACCTACAACGGTCTGCACATACCCGAGCGGTTCGGTCTGGCCCTGATGCAGCCCCAGACGGTGGCCCTGGAGGAGCTCCGGGCACCGGCGGCATGGGGCGCTCAGTCCCTGGGGATCACCCTCCGGAACACCTCGACCGCACCCGCGTCGGCTGAAGTCGCCGTGCGTGGAGCCGGTCGCCAGGTGGCCGGACTTGCGCCGGGTGAGAAGCGCAAGTTCGAGATCCCGGTCAACTTCCACCGCGCCGGGGATCGCCGGCTCAATGTCTCCTGGGGTGTTTGCGGCCAGTCCGCCTCCCATCTGCAGGTCCCGGCAACGATTCCGGAGCCCATGGCAGTGGCTCTGACCGGCGCCCTGGTCAGTCCGGGAGGTGCCGTTGACGCGTCGGTCAGTCTCGGCCTGTCTCCCTGTGAGCGCAAAGTGCACCAGCTCGTCGTCCGCGTGACCGACAGCAGAGGTACCCAGGAGTGCCGACTGCCGGCCTGGCCGGGACTGGCCGTCAACCTCCCTGTGCGCGCCGCCGGTAGCGCCCAGGTGAAGGTGCTCCTGCTCGACAGCACAGGCAAGACGGTGGCGGAGAGCCCGGCCCACCGAGTCATGGTGCTTGCCGACTAACCCCATCCCAGAACTAAAGGTGCGGACTCCGCTCCTGAAGGCCTGGCCTTCGGCGGAGTCCGCACGCATGAAACAGCTTAGGGCTCGTGGTCCTCTCGGGGCCGCGATACCAACTCGGACTGACCAGTACTAGAAGCGGAAATCGCGCTCCCCTGCCCGGATGCGGGTCAGGTACTCCCTCGCCTTGATCCGCCGCTGCTCGTTCGGGATGCTCTTGAGCTCGCGCTCGATGGCCTCGGCGCCGATGGTGCGTAACTCCTCGTCCGCGTAGTCCTCGAGGTACTCCTGGAAGGTGAGGATCGCGTTTGCCTGACACACGTTGCCGATCTGCCCCGCCTTCGCGAGCTTCATGAAGCGGTCGCCGGTGCGCCCCTCACGGTAGCAGGCGGTGCAGTAGCTTGGGATGTAGCCCTCGCGGACCAGGCCTTTCAGCACCTCGTCCGGTGAGCGGTGATCCTCCGGCTCGAACTGCGGCGCACTTCCCTCTAAGCCAAGCTTACCCACGTGCGCATAGCCGCCGACGCCGGTGCAGGACCCGGCGCTGACCTGCGAGATGCCGACGGCAACGACCTCCTCGCGGTAACCCTGGGGCTCGCGAGTCGAGAGGATCATGCCGGTGTAGGGCACGGCCAGACGCAGCACAGCGACGAGCTTCTTGAAGTCGGGGTCCGACACGAGATGCGGGAACCTCGCGGCGTCGATCCCCTCGGCCGAGCGGATGCGTGGGACAGAGAGTGTGTGCGGGCCGACGCCATGCACGGCCTCCATGTGTTCGGCGTGCATGAGCATCGCGACCGTCTCATAGCGCCAGTCGTACAGGCCGTAGAGGACGCCGAAGCCCACGTCATCGATGCCGCCTTCCATCGCGCGGTCATGCGCCTCCGTGTGCCAGGCGTAGTCGCGCTTCGGACCGGAGGGATGTACCTCGGCATAGGTGGGCTGGTGATAGGTCTCCTGGAACAGGATGTAGGTGCCGATGCCCGCATCCTTCAGCCGCCGGTAGTTCTCTACCGTCGTGGCAGCGATGTTCACGTTCACGCGGCGGATGGCGCCGTTGTCGAACTTGAGCGAGTAGATGGTCTTGATGCACTCGAGCACGTACTCGATCGGGCAGTTGACGGGGTCCTCGCCGGTCTCGAGCGCGAGACGCTTGTGCCCCATCCGCTCCAGCTCACGCACCTCCTCGGCGAGTTCCTCCTGCGTGAGCTTGTGCCGGGTGATGCAGTGGTCATGGTTGTAGCCGCAGTAGCTGCAGCGGTTGACGCAGTAGTCCGACATGTACAGCGGCGCGAACAAGACGATGCGTCGCCCGTAGATGTGCTCTTTGATCTTGCGAGCCAGCTTGTACACGGCCTCGAGGGTGTCCGGGGCCTCGACCTGCATGAGCACAGCCGCCTCGCGGTGTGTGAGACCATGGAAGTCGGCGGCCTTGTCGAGGATTGCCTGGACGCGTGCCGGGTCAGCGGCCTCTGTCTTGGCCTGAGCCAGCGACGCCTCGATCTCCTCATGGTCGATGAACTCTGCAGCTTTGGACGATTTCGGATCGTACATGGTGCTGCTCCTCTCTGTGCCGGTCACGGCGTCGATAGCGCCTACTCCTTGGTGAGCGCCGTCTTGACGGCAACATGACGAAGGCGACCCAGCCGGCCCGTCAGCGCGCTGATCTCGTCGGTCTCTCCGTCCACGATGATGGAGATGACCGAGACGCCACGCTCGCGGTACGGGACCCCCATGCGGCCGATCACGAGAGGTGCATACTCGTGCAGGACCGCATTCACTTCCTCTGCGGCGGAAAGGTCTTCCACCACAATGCCGACAACACCCAGGCGCTTGCCCATTGCTAGCCCCCTGGAAAACAAAACACCCTCTCGCGTACGCAAGAGGGTGTAGTGAAAACACCGGTCCTAGGCCCACGCAAAGCGCGCCTTCCCGCTTGGGTGATAAGCCGCACGGTCAGGTCTCGATTCGTACCGACAGGGGAATCAATCCCCCTGCCCGTATAACCAAGTTTAGCGTTTCGAGCCGGCCTCGTCAACGGGAAGGGCAATCGGCTTTTGCACACAGGCAGCAAACAGAGGACCGTGTGCTACAATGGCAGACTGTCTACCACAGAACCCACGGGGAAGCAGCTCCGTCGCCGACGAGGCTTGCGGAAGACCGCGGCTTTCCCTGACTGCTTGCTGCTGCTCAAGGAGGACACCATGCCCCTGACACCACCCTATCCGCCGCTCTCCGATTTCCTCGCCGCCATCGGCGAAGCCGGACGTCGACTGTCCGAGATCTCTGCCAGTGAGGGCGCTGCCGGCAACATCTCCGCCTACTTCGGTTGGGACGTCCCCGTCGCCGAGATCTTCCCTCAGACCGAGCCCTTCGAGCTGACCAAGGCTGCCCCGGAGCTCCGCGGCGGCACGATCATCGTCACCGGCTCCGGGCGACGCTTGCGTGAAGTGTTCCAGGCTCCCGAGGCCAACCTGGCCGCCGTCAGGATCTCCGACGACGGCTCCTCGGCAGTCATGTACACCTCGCCGAAGAGGCTGTTCGAGCGCGTGACCAGTGAGTTCAACTCGCACCTCGCCGTCCACTGCGACCAGGTCGGACGCGAGCGCACTGCCTTCCACACCCTTGTTCACGCCCAGCCCCTGCACCTCACCTATCTGAGCCACATCACGCGCTACCAGGACGACGCATACCTGAACCAGCACATCCTGCGCTGGGAGCCCGAGGGGATCTGCCAACTCCCGGCCGGCGTCGGCTTCCTGCCCTTCGCGGTACCAGGCTCCGACGAACTCATGCGGGCCAACATCGCGAAGCTGCGCTCACACCGCATCGTCCTGTGGGCGAAGCATGGCGTGATGGCACGCTCCGACATGTCCGTCAAGAAGGCCTGCGACCTGATCGAGTACGCCGAAACCGGGGCACAGTACGAGTACCTCAACCTGTGCAACCACGGACTGGCCGAGGGTCTCTCGCGCGAGGAGATCCTGCGGGTGTGCGCGGCCTTCGGAGTGGAACAGAGCATCTTCTGAGATGGATCGAGGTGTTGCCGATACGCCCGGCAGGTCTGCCGGGCGTATCGGTGATGAGGTCAACAGCAACTGGCGCTAGAGGTCGACCCGCTCGTGGCTCTGACCCGCCTTGAGCACCGCGAGGGCAATCTCAAGGGCCTTCAGCGCACGGTCGCCGTCGGCGAAGGGCTCGGTCCCCGTCTGGACGCACTCGATGAAACGCACCATCTGACGGTCGAACCAGTCCTGCCCGGTCGTCGGCTCGTAGGGCACGGCTTCCTCTTCGTTGTTCTCGTTGATGATGAACAGGTTCCCGCTTTCGCCGGCCTTCGGGAAACGAAGCGCTCCGCCCGGTCCGATCACATCTGCCGCGGCGGGCGAGTTGCAGTTCGGCGCCGGCAATCCCCAGGACCAACTCCGCACGAGCTCGTCGCCAGACCTGAAGTGGATGATAGCGCTCCCGGTGTCCAGCGCAGTCGAGTGCTCGCTGAACCGCATGAGGCTGCCCATCACCCACTCAGCCTCGCCGAAGATCAAGCGGGCGAAGTCGTAGTCGTGGACGCAACCATCCAGGAAGGGGCCGCCGCCCTTCACCCCATCGACAAACCACCGCAGCGGCGGGACGCGGATCCCAACAAGGTTCCGCCAGAGCACCGGCCGTCCGAGGCGTCCCTCGGAGATGATCTCGCGAAGCTTCTGCCACTCCGTCGAGTAGTGGCGCACGAAGCCGATCATGAAGCGTACCCCGGCGGCCTTGCAGGCCTCGGTCATCCGCAGGCCGTCCTCCATCGTCATCGCCAGGGGCTTCTCGCACAGAACGTGCTTGCCTGCTGCGGCTGCAGCGCAGACGACCTCGGCGTGCAGGAAAGTCGGCACGCAGACGACAACGGCCTCCACCTCGGGCACAGCCAGCAACTGATGGTAGTCCGTCACCCACTGCGCCGCCCCGTGCTTCTCGGCTTTGCTCTGCGCTGCCTCCGGGTTGACATCGGCCACGCATACGATCTTCACCTCCGGCAGCTTCGCGAGAGCCTGGAAATGGTTCTCGCTGATCCGACCACAACCGATGACGCCGATTCCTACCTGGCTCATACGACTCCTCCTGCTTGGGTCTCCTCCCCGGCAGAGGCGTGGTACCATGGCCTGCCGAGGTCCTGGTATGACAGCAATCGCTATCTGAGCACTACTGCGGCAACCTCGCCGGGCGGCAAGGTCAGTACGGACTTGCCCTGCTCAACCGTCAGGGCCGGGCCGAAGAGCGACTGTGCCTTCGGCGCCTCGATCTTCCGGGCGCTGGTCTCGTCGTAGTTCACGAGGAGTACCAGACGACCCTGAGGCGATTGCCACGCCCACTGACGCAGGCTGCCGTTTCCCGTGTTGACCGGCGAGACCTCCAACACTTCGTCCCCGACCTTCACCTTGCGAGCGCCTTCGGGTGCGATGTCGAGTGACAGACCTTCGCATCGCGTGCCGCTCTGCACGAAGGGCTCCATCAGCGCAATCTCCTGCAGGCTCCGGCGCAGGGCGTTCAGGTACTCACCATCCAGCGACTCGATCCCTACCCACAGGACCGCGCCTTTGCCGCCACTCGCAGCGGTCACTAACAGGTTGGTCCGCAGCTCCTGAGCCGAAGGGAAGGTGCCGGGAACGGCCAGGTCGGAGGCGAGGACGAAGGGGATCACGGCCGCCTTCGTGTTCTCGCAGGTCGAGCGAACGTCGTCAGCATACCGCAGGCCGACCTCATAGATCATCGGCGCATGGAAGGCAACGTCGGGCTCGAACTGCCGGATGTCCATCCCGCGTCGCGCGGTCCAGTCGGTATAGGCCGGCCCGCACAGGCCAACCTGCACCGTGGGGTTCGCCGCATGGATCGCCGCGCAGTGGTTCTTGACGATCTGCCCGTTCTGCCCGGCTCGGAAGCGTCCCCAGGCGTCGTCAGGCAGTTGCTGGATCTCCAGGGGCGAGAGCGCCATCACCCGCTCCAGCGGAATCTTGGCTGCCGCAGCAAAAGCCCTGCGACACCGCTCGCAGAAGCAGCAGTTGAACACCGGCGGCTCGAAGTTGATGATGAGGCGCGTCGACTCCTTGTAGAGCTTGCTGCGGTAGGCAGCGCAGAGGTTCGACCACCAGGGCTCGAGGCGCTCAGCCTGGGCCTGCGGGCACATCAGGCCGGTCCGGCCGCCGGGCTTGTCGTAGACCAGTGGGAAGCCCGTGCCACCCGACTGATTGTAGCCGTCCCACAGCCAGTCCCAGGTGTGGAAGCCCTTGCGCTCCAGCTCCAGGTCGATGGGGTGGCAGTCCGGCTGGTGGCTACTCAGGGCCAGACCGCCCTCGATGCCCGCGTAGGCCAGGTAGTCCAGGACTGCCTGCCGCTGCTGTTCGGTGGGCACGCGCAGGGCGTCCGTGTGCTGAGCGTAGAGCGGGAAGGAGGACACGCGGGCGGCCTGCCCCTCGGACCGCGGTTCGAGTTGCGCCGGAATCTCATGCATCGGTCCGAGCTTGCTTGCGCACTCCGTCTGCCAGCGCCAGGTGAAGGTCCTTGGGCAGCCGGGACCGGGCTCCACATAGATGAAGTGGTAGGCGGTCCACTCGGGGCCGTTCGGCTTCAGCCGTGCCGTGAGCTGTTCGGCGCGAAGCGGCAGACGCCAGCGCAAGGCCTCCTGTCCGTCACGGGTGACCCTCTCGGGCTTGATCTCAGCCGCCTGCGGAATCGTCTCGCGACTGCAGACCACCAGCCCTTGCACCGTCATCTGGGGCGGAGTCTCGACGATCAGGTAGGGCTCGCGGACCTCCTCCTTGCGGCCGAAGAAGAACAGGGCGACCGGGTTCACGCCGGTGGGCTGAAGGTGGAGGGTGTTGTCCGGACGCCGCTGCGCGGGGTACCACATCACCTGCAGCGGCGACCCGTCATCGGGCGGAGTAGGACGCTGTCTCTGGAAGGCCTCGGTCACTGCCTCGGGCCCGACTTCCTCCAGGGACAGGTCATCAAACCAGGCGTAGCCCGGAGCTTCCCACAGCTTGCACTGCAGGCGGCCCCAGCTCGCATCGGCATGGGTCTGGAAGGTGATCGTGTAGGTCTGCCAGTCCTGCGTGCCGCTCAGGTAGGGCGAGACGTGCCAGGAAGCCGGTGCCTCGACCCCGTTCTCGTACAGGATCACGTAAGCCCGTCCGCCGGGCTGGATCTTCGCACGCAGGAGCTTGAAGTGCAGCCGGTAGTTCGTCGAAGGCTTGATAGCGAGTCGCTGTGCGTAGGTCCAGGTCGCGCGGCCGCCCGCCTCTTTCACTTCCAGTCGGATCGAGTGTCCGCCGGCTGGTTCAGAAGCGTCCCAGGTACCACTGACCGCGCCTCGGGTAGCGCCGAAGCTCCAGCCGACCGGCCGGCCATCCCTGCCCTGCTCAAACCCCTCCTGCCAGACTGTTTGAGCTGCGGCCAAGGGCAAGGTGCAAAGAAAGCCTAGTATGCTGAGCTTGCGCCACATGACATATGACCCCCTGGAGTCGGTAGCGGCGATGCCGCCGCCTACTCCAGGGGAGTTCACGATTGAGGCTCCGAAGACCTCCAGACCGGCGTGCCGGTGCCGACTACTCGCTCTGCGTTCCAGGGACCGGTCGCACCCGCAGGTCCGAGACTCGTGTGCAGTGAACGACCTCGTTGTCCGGCGCAGTCGGTGGCGCTGTGGCCTCCAGGTCTGCGATCACCACGTTCTGACTGTCCTCGATCATCACCGCGTGCTGCCAGCCGCCGCCAACCTCCTCCCACTCGACCTCCATACCCGATACCCGCAGGTGCTCCGCATGACGCACGAAGAGCCCCGCTGGAACGCCGCCGCCACCATGAACCGGCGGCGTCTTCTGGGCATACTCCGCGTCGACGGCGGAACCTGTCAGCCGCAGGTGAACATCGTGCAAGCGAACGCCGGACAGCGGCAGCCCCGGATTCCCGGCGAAGTACATGCCCTCGCGACCGAGCGCGCGCATATGCGAGAAGGACACATTGCGGATTGCTGCGGGAAGCTTCGCGGTGCGTCCCAGAGCTAGCTTGATCAGGTTCACGCTGTCCATCAGCACGTTCTCGAAGTGGAGGTTCTCAAGCGTCGTGCCATGGGCCGAGCGCTCCGAGTAGGCGCAGATGAGGTTGATGCCGGTGCGGGACTCTTTGATGATGAGGTTCGAGAGCAGGCAGTCGCGCACGATCCCATCGCCAACTCCGACCCGCACAGCATTGCAGGGCGTGCTGAGTACGCAGTTGCTCACAGTGACCTGCTCGCAGGGCTGAGCGTTCTCGCCCAGGAGCGCGCTGTGGCCTCGCAGCGTAATCGAGTCATCGCCTGAGCAGATGATGCAGTCACTGATGGTCACGTCGCGGCAGCAGTCGATGTCGATGCCGTCGCCGTTGGCCGTCTGGGGCGGATTGGTGATGCGCAGGCCGCGGACCTGCACCTTCTCGCACCCGAGCAGGAACAGCGTCCAGTAGGGCGAGTCGACCAGGGAGACGTCTCGGACGGAGACCTTGGTGCAGCGGCAGAAGTAGACCATCATCCCCGGGCGCCACTCGCCGATCGGGAAGTTGCGGGTCTTGCTCCGGTAGGTGGTGGTGACTTCCTCCGGCGGAAGCGGCTCGAAGAAGGCGGAGCTGTTGCCATCGATCGTACCTTCACCCGTGATGGCCACGTCCTCGGCCTGGTAGGCAAGGATCAGATGCGCGCCGGTCACGTTCTCAACGGTGAAGACCGGGTTCTCCGGGAAGACGTCGTCGGCGTTGTAGTCCTCGCGCCTGGGACTGCCGAGAAGTGTCGCTCCGGCTGAGAGGTGCAAGGTGACATGGCTCTTGAGGTAGAGGGTTCCGGTGAGGTAGGTGCCCGCCGGAACGAGCACGGTCCCTCCACCGGCCTCGTGGCAGCAGTCGATGGCCTGCTGCAGGGCAGCAGTGTCGAGGGTCACACCGTCACCGGTCGCGCCGAAACGCCGGAGGTCATAGAAGCAAGCGAAGTCGGAGTCAGAGCACTTCATGTGAGCGGTCTCTCTTTCCGTGGTGGCCTTCGACCTGCCACCAGAGGAGTAGGCACAAGGGCACGGAGCCCACGGTTCGCCGTGGCGGTCCTCTTCACCTCACGGTCTGGGACGCGGCGAGCTACTGCCTCCAGCTTGGCATATGGCTGAGGCCATCGTCGGTCAGTCGCACGACGCGGCCCGAGGACAACCCGACGGCGAAGAGATTGCCGCACCGTGGCGGGCACCATTCCTTGCTGTAGTAGGAGTTCACGCCGGGGCGCAGCTCGCGGCCGACGCTGCAGAAGACCAGGTAGCGGCCATCAGGGGAGAAGTCCAGGTCGGTGAGGTACGAGTCCGCTTCGGGGAAGCTGGTGATGGTTCGGATCTGCCGCGTCTGCAGATCATAGAGGGTGATCTGCCCCCATTTGGAGCCTGAGAAGGACATATTGAGCGCGGCAGCGCCGACCTCCAGAAGTCGGGCGGCAAGGTCTCCCCCACCTTGTGCTGCGGCGGCCGGTTGGTGCTGCTCGGGCCTTCCGAAGGCCACAAAGGCGACGTACCGGCCGTCAGGCGAAAGGGCCAGACCGCCGGAGCGCTCGGCCAGTACAGGCAGAAGGTCCATCGGCGACTGTCCCGAGGCCAGGTTCTGCACGGCGATTCTCGCGTTGCCCTGGAAGGCGAAGGGGCCGTCGGTCCCCGCCTGCTCCGCCTGGAAGGGCCACCCTTTGAAGAGAACCTTGTTCCCCTCCGGCGTCGGCGTGGGATACATGCCATCGCTGAACAACACCGGCCCGAGCGTGGTCATGCCGCGGCCGTCGGCGCCGATGCTGCAGAGCTGTGACCGCCACAACTCGATCATGACGCCGCCCTTCCACTCACTCACCGGCAGCCACGGGTTGCGCTTCTCAGGCTCAGTGTAGCCCCGTGTGCGAATCCACTCGGGATCGTTGAGCACCATGAGTTGCGGATTGCCGGAGCGCGCCACGTAGGAGGAGCGACGCGTGAAGAGCAGTTGCTTGCCGTCGGGAGTCCAGGCGGGCTCCGTGAGGCAAGTGCGTGACAGGTAAGTGCCGGGCGTGTTCACCAGGCGCACGACGCCCAGATCGTTGACTCTGCCAGCCTCAAGCTTCGGCCACAGGAGCAGACTTGGGTTCTCTCCGTCAGGCCCCCAGGTTTCCTTCATGGTGGGAGCCCACAGACGCACCCAGTTCTCACCCGGCCGCACCCCCTCAAGACGGAAGCGACCGTTGCGATCCGTTTTCGTAGTCGCGCGAGTGCCACCGGCGGAGACCGTCACGCCCTCCAGGTCGACGCCGCGTATGCCGAAGTCTACCTTCCCCGTGATGGTCGCGGTCGGGCCACCGACGTCCAGCTGCTGGTCCTCCGGCCGGAGCGTGATCTGGCGCAGGTCGGAGCCGTCGGCAGCGATGGTGAAGAGGTTGACCGGGTACGCACTGTGCTCGGCCCCGAGGTTCGAGGCGAAGGCGATGCGGGTGCGGTCGGGCGACCAGGCCGGGTACTCCACGAAGATCGGCTCGGCGCCGGTCGCCTGCTCCCTGAGGTGTGTGAGCTGTCGAGTTTGCCCACTGCCGGGGTCGAGCAGCCACAGTTCTGAGCCGTTCGGCTTGCGGTTGAGGTCACCCGGCGGGGCGTTTGAGGGGTTCTCGCGCACGAAGACGATGCCTGCTTCACGGGCTGTCGTGGCCACGGTTGCGGCGTTCTCGGTGAGGGTGACGCTGTCGCGCATACGCGCCAGATCGGCAGGCATCTCGCCTGTGGGCCACACGAAGGCTGCCACGGTGACCCACCTGGGTGTGAAGGCGATCAGGACTTGCGTCTGGCCCTTCCCGGCCTCCGTGACCACACTGCCACGGCTTGAGCGTGCCCGTCCGCCGGCCCAGTCGACGGTCTGCGAAGTCGTCCAGGTGGCACCCGGCGCGTTGGCCTGCGCTGGCGCGAAGACTTCGTCGCGCAGCATGTCGCCGACCGGATCCAGCCTGGCCGGGTCGTAGATCTCCGGATGAGTGTTCGGCATCAAGATCAGGAGGAGACCGGTATCGGCGTCATCGGTGACCTTCTGGATCGCCTTCTGAGACACAACGAGAAGGTAGCGATCAGGTGACGAGTCATCGGTGCGGAGAGTCCACGCGCCGGGGTACTTGAGCTCAAAGCGGCCCGCGGGGTCCTTGTAGGCGGTCCAGTCCTGGCCCCAGGCGGGCAGTCCCCCGAGCAGGCAACCAACCACCACGACTGCGATGCTATCCAGAACGCGCTTCAGGGCTGGGCTCATCTTCATCCTCCCGGCTATTCGGCGGACTCACGACGAGAGCCTTGCCAAGCGCAGACCGCTGCGGGTAGGCCTGCTGCCGAACTCAGAGGATCGCCTCAGGCGGCGGACCAAGGAGCAGGTCCTGGGCCTCGCGGATTCCGGCGTCCTCACCGAAGAGTACGAGGGTGTCGCCCGGGGCCAGGGCAAGATCGGGATCCGGACTCGTGTAGAGCTGTGGCTCCCGGTACAGGGCCACTACCAGCACGCCGGCCCGCCCGCGCAGGTCCAGTGCACGCAGCGTCTGCCCGATCACGGGTGCGGTCTCGCCGAGTTCGATCTCCTCCATCCCGGCGGCCGAGAGGATTCGGGACAGTCGCTTCGCCTTCGCCGCCTGGCCCTCTCGCAGCAACGCATAGTTCTCTTCGCGAATGCGATCCAGCTCTCGCAGGATCGTTCCATGGGCCGCTCCGTAGGCTTCCATCACAAGGCCCACCAGTCGCAGGGCCGTCTCAAACTCCTCGGGCACCACGACGTTCGCGCCCTGCTTTCTGAGCGTCTCGACCTCGGCCACAAACCGCGTGCGTACGATGATGTCGAGCCGGGGGTTGAAGCTCCGTGCGATCGCCGTGATGCAGCGCGTGGCTACCGGGTCGGCGATCGACACGACCATGGCTCGCGCGGTGGCAAGGGAAGCCTGCTCCAGTAGGCTCTCCTGGCAGGCGTCACCGTAGATCACCCGCCGGCCCTGGGTACGCAGTTCCTCAGCGTTGGCCGGGTTCAACTCCAGAACGACACAGGCGACCCCGAGCCGGTCCATCGCCTGAGCGACCTGTCGACCGTTGACGCCGTAGCCTACGAGGACCACGTGGTCGTGCAGTTCTTCTTCCTCCGCCGGGGCCTCCGTGCCGCCGCTCAGCACCCCTCGCAGTCGCGACTGCATGCGGTCAAGGGCGCTGGACCGACGACTGAGCCGTCGCCCGAGTGAGACCAGCAGCGGCGTCACCGCCATCGTCAGCACCGAGATACTCAGGAAGGTCTGGTAGGTCTCCTGGTCGAGGAGTTGATGCGTCATTCCGGCCTGAGCAAGGACGAAGGAGAACTCGCCGATCTGTGCCAGTGACAATCCCGCAGCAACGGAAGCGCGGCCCCCGGCACGGAAGAACATGCCCACCGCAGTGATGACAAGGGCCTTCAGGAGGAGGATGCCCAACATCAGCCCGAAGGTCTCGAGGGGTTTCTGCACCCACAGGCGCGGTTCGACGAGCATCCCGATCGAGACGAAGAACAGGCTGCTGAAGGCGTCACGCAGCGGCATGATCTGCGCAGTGACGTGATGCGAGTAGGGCGTCCCACCCAGCACGACACCGGCCAGAAAGGCACCAAGGGCCAGGGACAGACCGGCCTGCCCGGCGACCATGGCGGTGCCCAGGGCAATCAGGATGATGGTCAGAGTGAAGATCTCGGGGCTGCGCGTGCGGACAACGGCCTCGATGAGGCGAGGCAGAACGACAGCCGTGGCAAGCAGAATGGCCGCGACGATCAGAAGCGACCGCCCCAGGGCGAGGACGACCTTCAGCCAGTCGCTGTCCGGCTGGCCGAGCATGGGCACCAGCAGCAGCAAGGGCACGACGGCGAGGTCCTGCAGGATCAGGATACTCAGGCTGAGGCGACCGTAGGGAGTGCCGCTCTCCCCGGCCTGCTCCTGAAGTTTGAGGACTATGGCCGTGGAACTCAGGGCGACCAGGAAGCCGAAGAAGACGCCGGTGGCCGCCGGCAACTCAATCCAACGGGCCACCAGCATGACTGCGCCAAGGGTCAGCATCACCTGGGCCGTACCTGCGCCGAAGACCCATACTTTCAGCCGGGCGATCTCCTGCAGCGAGAACTTGAGGCCGATCGTGAACAGTAGCAGGACGACGCCGACATCGGCCAGAGCACTGATGCCTTCGCGGTCGTGAGCGATTCCCAGCCCACCCGGACCGACCACAGCCCCGGCGAGAAGAAAGCCCACGACAGGCGGCACGCGGAACCTGCGCAGGAGACACACGACCGCAAGCGACACGGCCAGGACGACCATCAGCTCTCGTGGGAGAGGCAGATCGTGCATGAGTGTTCGGTTCGCCGTCCCTGGCCCTGTGTCCTTGCCGCGCCGAATCGGGCCACAGCTCTCCGACGGCTCCAGGACTCACCACAGGGCCCACCGCAAGCGACTGTCTGCCTGCGACGGGCCCTGGATAGGCCGTGCTGATGTGTTCCTCAGGCGCCCGGCTCGACGCGCACACCGTCCTCAGAAGGAACCAGACGTGCCGGACGACCGTTGAGCGTGGCCTCGCGAGCAGAAAGGCCCACTGTCACGGTAGCCTGGTCGGCGAGGGGTGCATGGGGTGTCACGTCTTGCGTCACCTGCACCCGCAGGCTATCGCCGCTGAGCAGCGCCTCGGCAGTGCCCGGCTTCTGCAGAGACAGCAGCCGTGAGCCGCCATACTGCACGTAGCTGCCGCCCTTGAGGAAGACCCGTGCGGCCTTGCCCTGAGCGTCGAGTTGCACCACTGCCAACTCGCCGTCGGTGGTGACGTCGCCGGCGCTGGTCACCTTGCCGGGATCGCCGAAGACCACCAGGCTGCGTCGACCCTCAAGGAGCACGCTGAGACCGTTGCTGCCCAGGGAACTGGTCTCGATCTTCGGCGTCGGCTTCACGGGCACGTCGGCCTCGACCTGTGCTGCGTCGAACCAGGTGGTGCCCGGTCCGGAGAAGGTCAGCGCCAGGCAGATGTCCTCGGTGCCCTCTGGAACCGTCGTTGTGAGGATGTGCTCCTGCCAGTCAGGGTGTGCGAAGGGGCCGACGCTCTTGCTGGCAAAGGCTGTCCCGGCGCGCCAGAAGTAGAGGGTCATCATCGCACCCCTGCCTTCCGGCAGTTGAGTGGTGCGAATCCTGGCCCGAGCCGTGATCTTTGTCCCCACAGGCAAGGAGAAGCGGGAGCTGTAGTAATACCCGCTCTTCTCAAGCTGGGCGCACTGACTGCCCTCAGCGGGGTTGTCCGTCACGATCTTGTGGTTCGGCCCGTCCTCGCCGCTGCGTATGATCCAGCCAGACAGCCCGCGCTCGAAGCCACCGTTGCGCAGGATGGTGGGACTGGAGTAGGGGTGTGGCCACAGCAGCGCCGTGAAGGTCGCGGTGGTGGCAGGCTCCGTCTCGACCCGCAGGAAGGGGCCATAGTCCTCGGCGCCCGGATAGGTCTGGACGAAGGACTGCGTCTTCGTCGAGGCGGCGATCTGTGCGAAGACCTCCGACTGCGACCGTGTCACGTTGAAGGCGTCACCCTTCGGCGTGATCTCGGCCAGACCATCGGTGTGAAGCAGGAAGCTGTATCGGTGAGGCTTGGGCGCCGCGAGTTGGTCGCGGACTACGAAGAAGTCGGGCTTCACATACACGATTCCGCGGTCGAACTGCTCCAGCACCTTGAGGTCGTCGGTGTTGTAGGCATCGGCCGCGCGGCCCTTCACCCAGTCAAAGCCTTCTCCCGCGAAGAACTCGCTGATCTGGCCGCCGTAGCGCTTGACCTGATCGTGGCCCGCCGAAGGCACCTTGTTGTCGTGGAAGTAGGCGTCATCGAGATCGAGGACGACGGTGCAGTGGCCGATGCTGCCGAGGCTGAACTTGGTGCGCGGCGGCACGTAGAAGTCGTGGTAGCCACGGTCGCAGATGACCCACTCGCCGGCCTCGCTGATGACGAAGGCGTTGTGGTCGAAGTGGTTGTGGCCGATGTTGTTGGTGAGCGGCCCGGACTTGAAGAACAGGCTCGGCGCCTTCGCGTTGTACCCATCACGCAGAGAGGCGTAGCCAATGTCGACGAACACGCTGGAGGGATTCCAGGAGGGCCGCACCGGGTTCAGCCTGGCTTCGTCGAAGCGGACCAGGTCGTAGATGCCGCTGACCTTGAGGCCGCCGGCCTGCTCGAGGTAGTAGGCGGCCTCGGTGCTACCGCGCTGCGCCAGGACCTGCATCAACCGCAGGAAACCCACACCTGGCGAGCCGTCGCTGAAGTTGGGAATCTGATGCGTGTCGGGCGACAGGAGACCAAGGCAGTAGCGCGACATCGTGGCAAGGTAGGGATGCTCGAAGAGGGTATGCTCGACCCGTGCCGAAGTCAGGGCATCGAAGGCGATGGCAAAGGAATCCAGCAGATAGGTTCCGTACATGGGGCCTTCGAAGGCGCCGCCGTCCTTGCCGCCACGGTCCAGCGAGGTCCGAATCTTCTCGACGCAAGTGGCCAGGGCCGCGCCAGCGCTGGGCTCCTCCGGTCGCACCGCGATCGCCGCCACCGCCGCACCGGTTGTCAGGACTGCATAGCCGTTCGTGTCGGGCGGGTACTTGTCGACCTCGCTGAGAATAGGATCGATGCCCTTGGTCAGGAGGGCGTCGCGGACTTGCTGCCGCTCCTGGGCGGAGAGGCGGTCGTAGCACCAGTCATAGAACATGCCCATCGCGTAGGTGCAATGGCCGGTGTCGAGGCAAGCCTTGATGCGCCCCGCGGTGTAGCTGGGATCGGTCCACTGGGACCAGTGCGTAAGGTGCAGGGCGATCTCGCGAGCCTTCTCGAAGTACTTGGTCTCGCCCGTCACCAGGTACGCAAAGCTGAAGTTGACGAGACGGGTTGTGATGGAGTCGCTGCGCTCCTGGAACATGGCGGTCCAGGGCGGATACGCCGGGCTCTTGTCATGGTTCGGGGGCGTCTGGTCGGAGAGCGTGTAGGACCAGTCTTCGAGGAACCCGACGGCAACACCGGGGATTCTGACCGAGTAGCTATAGGTCGGCTTCGCGGCAAGGGCGTCGGCCTGCTTCTTGATGTCGGCCCAGACGGAGGCGGTGTCGAAGCCGAACTTGTTCACCCGGCTGTCGGCACACTTGGCCCGCAGTGCGGCGAGACCGTCAGCACTCACCAGCACACAGGGGTGGGACTTGAGGCCTGTCATGTTGCCACTCTCCTGGGCCTTCGCCGTGGGGATCACGCAGAGGGCGGAGCCGGCAAGTAGCAGGGCAGTGACCAGTGGGACCCGCATGAGACACCTCAGCTTGTGAGTCGGATGGCACACCTTCCGGAGGAGCCCTTCGTCGGGGTTCCTCCGGCGACCTGCCGAACTGGGCCCTGAGGTGCCACCTCGGTGGATTCGCCTGTGGCCAAGGAACCTTGCCGCGGGCGTGGAACCTTCTCCTAGTCATACGGACAAACAAACCTGAGAGGGCGGCGTTCCGGGTATCTGTATGCCCCGGAGGTGTCGCCCCAAGGAGCCTACGGGATGAAGCTGATTGCGATCATGGGAAGTCCCCGCGGGATGAAGGGCAGCACGGGCAAACTGCTGGACGCTCTCCTGAAGTCTGCCGAGGCAGCCGGCGCCGAGACAACGACCTTCGCACTGGGCAAGCTGAAGGTCGCCCCCTGCGTATCCTGCGACGCCTGCCACAAGGTCGGTCGGTGCGTAGTCAAGGACGACTTCCAGCAGGTGCTCGACGCGCTGCTTGAGGCAGACGGCTTCGTGCTGGCGAGTCCGAACTACATCTACAGCGTCAGTGCACAGATGAAGGCGCTCTTCGACCGCTGCTGCGGACCGATCCACACGCAGGCCCTGGAGGGCAAGTACGGTGCTGCGGTGGTTAGCTCCGGCGGACCTGGCAACGAGGAAGTTGAGAAGTACATGCTCCGGTTCACCAACTCCCTCGGCGCCTGGGCAGTGGGGAGCACGGGTACCGATCTGGCGCACATCTTCAACCCCGAGAAGTTGCCGCAGGCCCTGCAGGCGGCTGCTGACCTGGGTACAAGTCTCGTCGAGGCTATTCGCACAGGCAAGACCTACCCCGAGCAAGAGCCGGGGCTGCAAGGCTTCCGCGAGTACATGCGGAGCTGGCTCGTCACCCAGGGCGAGCGCTGGCCCTTCGAGGCACAGTACTGGAAGGACCGGAGCTAGGTCCATCTGCCGAGCTGTCGCCGACCAGGTCACCGGATGCGGAAGGTGCGGGCCACAGGAGGACGGTCGGCGCACTGGATGGAGACGTGGTAAGTGCCGGGCTGGAAGGGTCCCGTTGACGGTGCGAGCAGCAGCGCCGTGATCCGCCCGGTTCCCTCGATCAGACCTACGGCAAGACCACAACTGGCCGTCTCCCGGTACCACGTGACCAGCACCCGGGAGGCGGCCGGTGCGTTTTCGTACCACAGACAACAGGCAATCTGCTTCGCGTCGGTTCCGAACTCGCTGCCCGTCGCGACGGGTTGCGCCTGGTCATCAAGCCCCGTGCAGAGCACCACGTCGGTGAAGGGCGCCGTCACGTTCTCCGAGCCACCTGTCCAGTCTGAGGGCTTACGGTTCATGAGGCTGGGCAGGTCGAGGATGGACAGGTTCAGGGAGAGGGACTTGCCCCCTCTCATCAGGGCCAGCTTCGGCGTCGTGCGATCCTTGAAGGTTCCCACCACCTTGGCCAGAGTCGTGTCCGCGAGCGACTTACCGCCGAGGGTCAGCAGTACATCGCCGGCCTGTAACCCCCACCAGGCCGCAAATCCACCAGACTGGAGGTCGTCCACCTGGATGGCCTTCTGGTCGAGCAACTCCCCGACGACCTTGCCGGTCAGGTCGCGCAGGATCTCGCGACCAAGTGACTTCAGCAGGTTGTCATCACCACCCGGGAGCAGGTCGTGGGGAACTGTGCAGGCGCTCGTCTTGAGGGCCAGGAAGGTGCTGCCGCCGACGGGAATCCAGATGCGCGTGTCCTTGGACGGACGCGTGAGTAGTCTGGCGGGGAGACTGGTGGCCACGACCTCGGGGACCGTCGGCGGGTTGTTGGAGAGCTTCGCCTCGGCCCAGTTGGCCTGGTCGTAGTAGATTCCGTCGCCCGCGTCGGTGGTCACCAGCTTGAGCTCGCGGGCTCCCAGGATCTCGACCTGCACCGGGAAAGGAGCGTCGCCGCTCCGGAGCGTTCCGCTGTTGAACACCCGGCGTCCGTCCAGGTAGACCTCGAACCCGCAACTGCCATAGGGCTTCACGGCAGCCTGGTCAACGCCCACCAGCGCAGTGAAGTACCGACGTCGCAGGCCGGTGAGGTCGTACACGATCTCCGAACTGGCGTGGGTGCCAAGGCCTCGGTCGAAGGTCGCAGTACCGATCCCCAGGCGACCGCCGGTGACGCTCTTGTCGGTGGCGGTTCTCCCCCATCCCCCTTCGCGCAGACTGGTAGGCTTGAGGCCGCCCAGGTAGATGTCAGGGCCCTCGTCATAGGTAGGGACCGTCGGCGGCTGCGGTGCCGGAGTCACCACGGGCGGCACAGAGACGGTCGGAGCCGACGGAGGTGGTGTGGTGACGGTTGGCGCTGTAGGCGGCGGAGTGACAGCAGGTGTCGGCGCGGCAACAGGTGGTACCGGGCTGACGGTGGCAGTCTCAAACCGGACCTTGCCGTCATCGTAGAAGACGTTGATGCCGGCCCCACCATGGTTGGCGGCAGAGCGGTCCTGTAGGAGTGGTCGCGGATGGGCCGCTGAGGCCGGCGAGAGGACGTAACCCGACCGCGCATCGAGTAGCTCGCGTCCAACAGAAGTGCTCGGGTCGCCCGGGCAGGCGAAGACTTCGAGATCCTCCACATAGGCCCGGTAGTACAGGAGCGAGAGCTGCCCGGGAGGCTGGCCCTGATTCTCGGCCATGAACATCTGACAGGCGGTCCCCAGGCGCACCAGTCGCTCCGCACAGTCCTGCCGGTCATCTGCGCGGAGACCGGGAGCACAAGTTGCGACAAGGGCCACAAGCAGCACCGCATACGGTCGCTGACGCTTCATGCTCATCCCTCCACTCCGCAGGCGCACGCGGTCAGGCTGCACGCAGCAAGGGCCAGGCGATCGGCAGGTCGAACACCGCAGCGTCGGCAGCGGGCGTCGGCACGGGTACGACCAGCGGATCGTCCGCGGACCCGAAGCAGTCGCGCATCACGTCCCGCAGGACCCCGGCACGCTTGCGGACCACCTCCACCGCGTTGTCCAACTCGGCGCCGGAAAGGTGGCGGCCGAGAAGCGCCCGGAGCTTCTTCTCGTCTTTGCACAGGGCCTCGACCTGCTTGATCATCGGCTCCATGTCCTCGAAGGTAATGTGGTTGTCCAGCCACCCGAGCCCCCAGTGGTAGCGCGTCCCATCGAGGATCCTCGTACGCATGTACCCGGCGACCTCGTCAGCATCGACAAGTAGGCTGTACTCGCGGAAGTTCCGACCGGCGACGTCGGCCATGCCGTGGTCGATGCTCCAGATCCGGCCGTCGGCCGTGATGAGGTAGTTACCCAGGTGGCGGTCATGGTCGCCCAGCAGGGCAGCGAGGACCTTGTCGCGGGCGATCTGCTCCTTGAAGGCGATAGCCACCTCCTGGGGCAGGTCCTTGAGCTGGGTCCCGGGGACATAGCGCACTACGAGGCACTCCTTCTCGACGGTCTTCAGGACCCCGTTCGGGTCGAGTTCCTTGAGGCCCATCTTGCCGACGGCACACTCCGGGACGTTCACCCCGCAGACTTCCTTGCCCAGTTCGTCCACCAGCTGCACCTCTTTGGCGAAGTCCGCGTAGACCTGTTCGCCACGCAGGTCGTAGTGGTCCGGGAAGTCCTTGCCCGAACCCTTGGCGACGGCAAGGGTCTCCTCGACACCCTTGGCGTCCCGGTACTTGACCCAGTGGGGGTCTGAATAGGTGGGGACTTCACCAGGCTTCGCCTGGCGTTCGAGGTATGTGTTGGCGTCGGAGTCGAGGGCGGAGATACCCTTGCGGGCCTCCTCTGGATCGGAACTGAGGGCAGCCTGCATACGGCGGGCTGCTGTCTCGTTCTGCGGTCCCTCGGGTACGGGGGCGCCAGAGGAGTAGTGCGCCCGGGCAACTGCGACGCCCTCGATGCGCTTGACCTCCTGGGCCATCCTCTGCACGGGCGGCGCGTCCGCCGTACCCAACTGACGCAGCACGGCGAGGCGCTGGTCGTACCCGGCGACTGCATCGCCCCACTCACCCTGGAGGACCATGCGCCTCAGGTCGCCGGCAAGGTTGTCCTTCACATGGAAGTCCAGGAGCGCGACCGTCCCAGGTTTCGCCCCCGGTACCGCCGCAGACCCAGCCTGGCGCAGACGATTCGCCAGAGCAGCGCTGCTCTCGGTGCAGCCGCCCCAGTAGCGAACGCGCTTCTCAAGCAGCTCCTGCCAGGCTCTGGCCTCGGGGATCGCCCCCGCCTCGACAGCGGCGCAAGCCTGCCGAGCAATCTGCAACTCCTCAAGTCTGCGCCAGGCGGCACCAGCCTCTCCCTTGCGGAACTGTTCGCTGGCCTCGTCGAGCATGCGCTTGACCTGACCGCTCGTGGACTCCAGCGCCAGGCGAGCCTCCCCGGGGAGCGCGCCGTTCTCAGGCACGGCGTCCAGGACCTGTCGCAGCGCCTGGGAATGGCCGGTCCCCAGTTCAGCGGCCTCCTTCGCCGCAGTTGATGTCTGCTCAGAGGCCTCGATGAGCGCCCGCAGGTTTTCCGGAGTGATGCCGTGCTTCTCCATGCACGCCTTCATCACGTCTACGTCGCCCGCGCCCCAGGCGGTGAAGAGCTCAGCAAGCATTCGTCCCGCTTCGGCCTCCGTGCGCCCGTTGGAGCCTCTGAGAACGCCGATGGTGCCACCGGCTGCCTCACCCACCTTACCGGCGGCAAGCTGGATGCTCATATCCAGCGCACGGTCCTCCAGCCACGTGCTTTTGGCGAAGAACTGGGAGAACTGCTGAAGCACCTTCTGGCCGGCCGGGCTCTGGGCCAGCAACTGTGGGAGCTTGTTGAGGCCGACGGCCGCGGAGAAGGCCTCCTTGGCGGTCACGATGGCCTCGCCGACCGGCCGCGCCTCGCCGATCCAGCCCCAGCGAGGGAACCAGGCCACTTTGCCGCCTACTGTGTAGGTGCTCATCGGGGCCAGCATGGTGGCGACGTTCCACACGTTGATGGCATCGCCCAACCACTGCAGTCTCGTCTCTTGATAGTCGCTCGTGTCGAAGTAGGGGGTGCCGGTGTCCACGTCCAGCATCTGCTTGGGTACAGTGAGGAGGCGCTTGACGTCGGGGTTGTTGTAGGCGGCCTTGATCGCCGCCCGCATCCGCAGCGCACCGTCGGTGTCTACCTTCGCACCGGCTCCGGGGTAGAGCTCGCGCACGAGGCCCAGGAAGTCGTCGTTGCTCAGAGCGTCGAGGTGGTCGATGCGGACCCCGCGCTCGTGGAGGCTCTTGAGCAAGAGGACCCCGCAGTGCTGCTTCGCCACGTCGTTTTGGAAGGAGGACGCAAGGGTCTCGAGGGCATTCTCCTTGCCCACGATTACGGCGCCGTCCTCCCTCATCACGATCGCTTCCGTGGAGCTGACCACGCCCATCTTGAGGTGAGCGATGAGGCTGGACAGCCAGCCCTCATCGCCGCCCTTGGCGAGCTTGTCGTCCAGCTCCGTGCGCAGGGAGGCTGCCTCGCCCTCGGCCTTCTGGTCAATGCGGTCAAGATAGGCGTGCTCGAGCATCCAGGCCATGCCCCGGGCGCGGTCACCAAGAGCCGACTTCTGGGAGGTCAGGCTCTCGCCCTCCTTGACCGTCCGAGAAGCCATGCGCTGCGCCTCGGGCAGCGTCAGCGCCTCCTCGGCGCTGCCCTCCGGCAAGGTGAGTTCCATGACTTTGCGGTAGCCGTGGAGGGCGTGCCGAAGATCGCCCTTGCTGTGGAAGTAGACCGCTTCCAGGTACCGTACCTGGGCCTCGTCCACGCCGGTGGCGAGAGCCTCACGTGCGGCTTCCCGGAACTCCTCGCCCTGTCCGGAAGCGATGTAGAGCTGGGCCTTCGCCAGAGCCCTCGCACGCTGCGCGTCGGCATAGGCTTTCTCGCAGCACTTCCGCGTCTGCTCCCAGGAGGACTTTGGGCCCTTCGCCTCGATCTCCAGCAGGATTCCGTCGTAGTAGGTGCCCAGGAGGTCGTTGACCATGCGGTCCTGCTCGCGCAGGATCTCCTCGTGTCGCACGGTAAGGCGGCGGATCTGCTCGCGGATGGCCTCGCGACCCATGTCCTCCACTCGGGGCCGCGGTCCCCAGCCGTCCTCCCAGGTGTCCATCGCCAGCCGGAAGGCGGCCTCCCAGTAGTTGGCGGATTCCGGGTCGGGCTGCTTGGCGAGGTAGTTGCGCAGGTACCCAAGGCGCTGACGGATCCGATCCGCCAACTCCGCCTGGGCACGGAGCAGGCTCAGCGCTTCCGCCTTCTTCTGCTCCGCGGTCACGAGCGCGTCCCACAGGTTGCCGATCCAGCGCTCCTCCAGTGAGCGCGAGTCGGAGAGGCGGTCCAGCGTGTCCCTCAGTTGCGCCAGCAGATCATCACGTTCTGCGGCGCCGCCCGCTACCTGCTCGGGAGTCTCCTCCTTCGGCAGCTCGGGATTCTCGGGCTCCGGTGGCAGAATGTCGTTCCACTCCGACCGCCACCATCCCGGCTGCGGCCACTCATCATGGTTGCGGGGCTCGTTGAACTCCAGGGGACGCCCGGTCGCGTCGATCAGCGACGCCGCCTGTGCCAGCCAGCGGTCCTCGAAGGCCCAGAACCGGGCCACGTCGTTGCGGTAGGTGATGGAAGCCCCGGCGAGGGAGTGCCAGGCTGCCGCCCAGCCTGCCCAGCGCTGACGGTCCCAGAAGTCCTTGGAGGGTATAGGAACCTGGCGCAGCGCATCCTCGTAGTAGGCCATGCTCTCCAGCGCCATGGGCCACAGTCGCCCGTCGTTGATGACACCCACGGTGTAGCCAATTCCGCTGATCGTGGCGTTGTTGGCCGCACCCGGCGCATAGAGGCTGTGCGAGGTACGCAGGGCCGCAGCTGCGTCCTGCAGGTAGGGCATCACGTCGTCGCAGTCACGATCCGCCCAGCCGACAAGATTCAGCGCCGCGTCCCACAGCACACCGGCCAGACTCGCCCAGCGGGCAGCTCGCTCTTTCCGATACTCGCCGAGGCCAGGGTCGGGCGGCTGCTTGGAGTCAATGGATAGGATGGCCGACTCCGCGGCTCTGGCCACACCCCAGTTGGTGTCTTTGGTTAGCGGCTCAAGGGCGCTGCGGGCCGAAGCAGCCTGCACGCCATACCGGTCGAGCTTCTGTGCCGCCTTTGAGCGCGTCTCGGCCGCCGGAGCGTTGAGATCCGCGATCCAGGCACTGATCGGCTTGTCCTCCTCCTCAAGCTCGCGGAGGAGCTGGCGGTCCGGGACACCAACATCAGCAGGTCCGCGGTACGCCGCCAGATGTGCCGGGATGTTGCCTTCGCGCTCGAACTTGAGCTCGTAGTCGAACTTCAGCCGGAAGCCCTCACAGGTGAAGACCTGGACCTGCACCTTGTAAGGCCCGTTGGTCAGCCGGTAGTGGGCACCGCCTCCCCACTTGTGCAGGCTCCCGGCGGCGTCATAGCGCAGGTGCTGGAACCGCGTCTGCCCGTTGCAGGTGACGGCGATCACGTGGTCCTTGAGGTAGGTCTTGTAGAAGGGGAACTTCGGCGCGATCTTCTCCCAGTCGGGGTCCTCGGAGCAGAGCTCGGCCAAGGGCGCGTTCCAGCGTAGGCCCCGCTTGCGGGCATCCTCACGGTAGCGCTTGAGCTCGGCCAGATCGAGGTAGCTGAGGGTAGCGAACTTGAACAGGTCTGCGGTGCTTCCGTTGCCGGTGCAACTGAGGTCGTCCTGCACTTCCGGGCCGTTCTCATCGCAGCCCTGGACGATATCGCTCAGGAAGAAGACTCGCCCCTCAGGTGGCGCAAGGGGCGGCTGGTCACTGGTGGCCTTTGCCGGTCGCCAGATCTGCGCAATAGCCCACTCGGCCTTCTGGCGAACCCTTACGTCGGCATCGGCACGAGCTCGTTCCAGGGCAGGGAGTGCCGGAATCGCCCTGGTGCCCATCTCGCCGAGGGACTGGGCAGCCCGGAGGCGCACCTCCGGGTTTGGGTCAGTGAGTGCGGCGATCAGCGCCGGGACTGAGGTCGCTTCCGGAGCCTCCGCAGAGGTCGTCCCCGGCGTTGCTGCAGGGGTCGTCGCAGTGCCCGCGCGAGGCTGCCTTCCTGTGGCTGCAGCAGTCCCCTGAGCCGGTCCCGTCGCACCGCCCTGAGCCGGTCCGCTGGGCTGTGCAGCGCCTTCGACGCCGCCCGTCCGCACGCCCTGCGTTCCCGAGCCGACCCCTTCGAGTTGCTTGAGGCCGGCCGAAGCCAGCCCTCGCACTGTCGCATCAGGGTCCTGCGAGGCAGTCTTGAGCAACCCGGCGGACACGCCGGAGGTGTCATGGAGGCAACTGGCCGCACGCACGGCGAACTGCCGGACAAGCGGGCTCGCATCCTGCAAGGCCGTGGCAGCAGTGCGGGCAGCCTCCGGGACCGCCGCCTTCACTCCAGCCAGCGCTGCAGCCGCGGTAAGCCGGACAGCCTCATCCTCGTCCTTCAGCCCTGCCGACAGCAAGGGCAGTGCAGACGCCGGCACGGCTTTCAGACCGGCAAGCTGACGGAAGCCGCTGAGGCGCTCATAGTGGAGGCTGGACTGCAGCGACCGCGTCAGCGTAGGATCCAGCGGCTCGTCGCCGGGAGGTGCTGTCGGGGCTTGTGCGAAGGCAGGTAGGAGCCAGAGCAGAAGAGGCAGGAGCGTGGCAAGGACCAGGAGCAGGCATCGGTGAAGGCGGGCCATCGTGACCTCCTCCCGCCAAGCTCGGGGGCTCACCCCAATCGGAGTGTTCGGCCCGAACCTGGCTCACTCGCGCGGCCGGGTTACTCCCCGGAAAGCAACCGGGCCCGTAGCGCCCTCCCTTGCTCAAGAGGTTCGCCGGTCGCGGGTCCCATCCTTTCGCCTGCCGGTATCTTAAGGCACAGCTAACACTCAGAGCCGCACCTTTTGGCCCCTAGGATCGTCCAAGCGGAAGTGTAGGCCTCCCGGGGTGACCGCCCGAGCAGAGGGAGGCGTCGACCGCGGTGCGAGGGAATAGGTCTCTTGCAGGGTTCTCGAAGGGCCTCGTTGGCCCCCTGTTTCGGTGCGCCGCTCGTGAGCGCACGTGCTCGAAAGGAAGGATGTAATGTCTGGATCGCTACTGGGTTCTCGAAGACTGGGCCGCCGTGGTGCGGCGGCTGTGTGTGTGCTCCTCGGCCTGCTTGTTCTGTCGTCCTGCCAGGCGCAGGATCGTCCCGCTCCAAAGAACGTTATCGTGATGATCGCCGACGGGTGTGGGTTCCAGCACGTCAAGGCCGCCGGCTACTACCGATACGGTGACACAGGGAGGCTGTGCTATGAGAGCTTCCCCGTGCACCTTGCCATGAGCACCTTCCCCGCACAGAGCAAGGGCTATGACCCGGCAGCGGCCTGGCACAGCTTCGGCTATGTCATGCAGGGCCCCACGGATTCGGCGGCTGCTGCCACGGCCATGGCTACCGGCGTCAAGACACTGAACGGCCGGATTGGTGTAGGCCCGGACGACAAGGACCTGCCGAACTTCCTTGAGGGGGCGGCACAGACGGGGCGCTCAACGGGTGTGGTCACCACGGTGCCGCTGTGTCACGCCACACCGGCCGGCTTCTCCACGCATGACAAGGCACGCGGCAACTATGCACAGCTCGCCAAGAGCATGCTGCTGTCCAGCTCGCTGGACGTGGTGATGGGCGCCGGCCATCCTCTCTTCGACAACAACGCACAGCCCCTGGAGCTGCCGAAGGAGGCCGACAAGCGTGAGGCCAGATTCCGCTACGTGGGCGGCGAGGAGACCTGGAAGGCACTGCTCGCCGGGACTGCCGGGAAGGATGTGGACGGCGACGGCAAGGGCGATCCGTGGAAGCTTGTGCAGACGCGGGCCGACTTCCAGGCTCTGGGTCAAGGAGCGACGCCGAGCCGGGTCCTCGGTGTAGCCCAGGTAGCTGAGACGCTGGAGCAGGGACGCACCGGCGACAAGAAGGCGGACCCGTATGTCGTGCCGATGAACGATGCGGTGCCAACGCTGGCCGAGATGACTCGCGCGGCCCTGAACGTACTGGATGACAACCCGAAGGGCCTCTCGATCATGATCGAGGGCGGAGCGGTAGACTCGGCCGCCCATGCCAACCAGTCGGGACGGATGATCGAGGAACTGCTGGCCTTCGAGGATGCCGTCTCGGAGGTCGTGAAGTGGGTGGAGAGCCACGGTGGCTGGGACCAGACGCTGCTGATCGTCACCTGCGACCACGAGACAGGTTACCTGACCGGTCCGGGCTCAGACCCCGGCTGGGAGCCGCTGGTGAACAACGGGATCGGCAAGCTGCCGGGGATGGAATGGCACTACGTCAGCCACACCAACAGCCTCGTCCCGTTCTTCGCAAAGGGTAAGGGCGCGGAGCGCCTTGTGGCCTGTGCAACCGGTCAAGACCCCATCCGGGGCGCCTACCTGGACAACACAGACATCGCCAAGACTATCTTCGCTCTGCTGAAGTAGAACGGCGCTCCGGTTCTGCTTCGTACCTCCACGAGCTAAGAAGGCGGAGGCGGGCTAGGACCTGCCTCCGCCCTTTGTCTGTCGCGGTCAGTCCTGGCGCGGCTTCTGCCAGGGCACCTCTCCGCCTTGCTGGATATGGAGCATGAGGGCTACGAGGAGTTCCTTGAAGCGCTCTGGTTCGGTCTGGGCCAGATTCTGCGCTTCCAGCGGATCGGCCGACAGGTTGTACAGCTCCAGGGCCGCATAGGGGCTGTCGTGAAGGAGCTTCCAGTCGCCCCGACGCACCGCCTCGATGGTCAGCCCACAGTAGGGACGCCCGCCCTCGCGACGCACGAAGTAGAGCTCGCGGTCCGTCGGGCTCTGCTCACCCAGCATCGCAGGTAGCAGGCTGGCGCCGTCGATGCCCGGATTCGGCTCGACACCGGCGGCTGACAGGAGTGTCGCGTACAGGTCCATCGTCAGCGCGGGATCAAGGAGGCGACTGCCTGCCGGTATGTGTCCCGGCCAGCGTGCGGCACAGGGCACTCGCAGCCCGCCCTCATAAACATGCCCCTTCTCGCTGCGCCAGGGCCCGTTGTTGGCACCGTTGCGAAGCACTCCCCCGTTGTCCGAGTTGAAGACCACAAGGGTGTCCTGCGCAAGACCGAGTTCGTCGAGGGTACCCAGGACACGACCGATTCCGTGGTCGAGGTGCTCGATGAGGGCTATCAGGCGCTGCCGTTGGGGACCGATGTTCGGCTCGCGTTGCTGCACTCGGGCCAGCCAGTCCTCCGGCGGCTGGATGGGGTCGTGCGGCGCGTTGTAGGCCAGATACAGGAAGAAGGGCTCCTCCTGGCCGGCGCGTTCGTGGAGGTAGTCGCAGGCCCAGTCCGTGAACAGGTCGGTGGCATGGCCCTGCGGCTCGATCACCTCACAGTCACGCCGCAGGAAGTTCACGCCGCCGCGCAGATGGGTGTAGTAGTCATCCATCATGTCGCCAAGGAAGCCGTGGAAGAACTCGAAACCCCTCTCGCCGGGCAGGTTCGGCGTCTCCAGGCCGAGGTGCCACTTGCCGACCAGGGCCGTGTGGTAACCCGCAGGGGCAAGTCTCTGGGGAAGCAGCACGGCGGAGGGAGAAAGGTATCCCCAGGAGTCCTCGGGCCACTGGCGGATTACCCCGGGCACTCCCACACGGTCGGGGTAGCAGCCGGTCATCAGCGACGCACGTGAGGGAGAGCACACCGGGCTGTTCGCGAAAAAGTTGACGAAGTCGACGCCCTCGTGGAAGACGCGGTCGATATTTGGGGTGCGCAGGTCGGGCGTGCCGAAGGCGCTGTAGTCGCCGCGCCCCAGGTCATCCACGAGGATCATGAGCAGATTGGGTCGCCGCGTCTGGGCCGGTGTCTCGGCGAGTGGGGTGTTCTGGGCGGGCATCGAGGGCCTCCAAGTTCGTAGGATGGCGCAACCGACCAGTCGGTGAAGGCCGGTCAGAGGCGCGAGGCTGTCGCAGCTATTCGCAGGCTGCACGTCCAGGACCTTCGCCTCCGACGGCAGGAGTTGGGCTCACGCCGGCGAAGTCAAGCCCGTACTGGGAAGGGCCGCAGCACGGGCCGGTGCCCGGGTAGACTATCACCGGCGAGAGGCGGTGTGGCGGCCGTGGTTGCGCTTCAGGCTGTCTCGGTCGTGCTCCAACTGGTGGCTGCGGTGCTGGCCCTGCGTCTCACACGGAAGACGGGCCGGACCCTCCCGTGGCTGCTGGTCGCGGGTGCCTTCACCATCATGGCGATCCGGCGGGCTGTTCTCCTGGTGCCCTGGATCATGGGCGAAACACCCTCGGCAGCGAGTGTGACATCGGAGGTCCTCGCTCTGATCATCTCGGTGCTGCTGCTTGCCGGGATGATCGGCATATCCCCTCTGTTCGAAGACCTTCGCACGACCCAGACGCAACTGCAAGAGCGTCTCGAGCAGCAGCGGCAGACCGAGGCCAGGCTGCGCGTGCAGCGTGACTTCAATCAGGCGATTCTGTCGACTGCCGGCGTGCTCATCGTGGTGCTTGACCGCGACGGCGGCATCGTGCGCTTCAACCAGGCCTGCGAGGACACCACGCACTGGCGCTATGAGGAGGTTGTAGGCAAGCCCTTCTGGGACCTGTTCGTGCTGGACGAGGAACGGGAGGGTGTCATGGAGACCTGGCACAGCCTGCGCGCCGGCAGCTTCCCCTCGCGCCACGAGAACCACTGGCTGACCCGCGAGGGCGGACGACACCTCATCTCCTGGTCGAATACCTGTCTCCTCGACGAAGCCCACGAGGTCGAGTTCGTCATCGCCACCGGCATCGACGTCACGGAGCACCGGCAGGCGGAAGACCAGCACAGACTGGATGAGCAGCGGCTGCAGGCTCTTGTCAGCTTGAGTGAGAAGGCGCCTTTGGGGCTGCGCGAGGTGACCAACTACGCCCTTGAGGCGGCCGTGAGCCTGACCAAGAGCAAGATCGGCTACCTGGCCTTCGCAAATGAGGACGAGACCGTGCTGACGATGTACGCGTGGTCGCGCGAGGCCATGGCACAGTGTGCGATGCAGGACAAGCCGATCGTGTATCCGGTGGAGAAGACCGGTCTGTGGGGCGAGGCTGTGCGACGCCGCGAGCCGGTGATCACCAATGACTACGCGGCGCCGGACCCGGCCAAGAAGGGGTACCCTGAAGGACACGTCGAGCTGCAGCGGCACATGAACATCCCGGTCTTCGACGACGGGCGGATCGTGGCTGTGGCCGGTGTTGGGAACAAGGAAGACCCCTACGACGCCTCGGACGTGCGGCAACTGCGTCTACTGATGGATGGCATGTGGCGTCTGGTCAGCCGCGAGACGGCTCGCGAGGAATTGCAGCGCGCGCATGACGAACTGGAAGTGCGCGTCCGGGAGCGGACCGCCGAGCTGCGCAACACCAACGAGCTTCTGACGCAGGAAGTTGCCGAGCGCCGACGAGCCGAAGAGAGCCTCGCCGCCACGGCCCGGGAACTCAGCCGCTCCAACACGGAGCTGGAGCAGTTCGCCTACGCCGCCTCCCATGACCTGCAGGAGCCGCTGCGCAAGGTCATCGCCTTCGGTGACCGTCTCCGCGCGAAGGCGGCCGGGACGCTGCCGGAGGACGCCACCGACTACCTGGCGCGAATGCAGAACGCCGCCGGACGCATGCAGACGCTCATCAGTGACCTGCTCAGCTACTCGCGTGTGACGACGCGCGCACAGCCCTTTGGGGAGCTCGATCTGAACCGGGTAGTCGCCGAGGTGCTGGCCGATCTGGAGGTTGCGGTGGAGCGCTCCAGGGCGCAGGTGGAGGTGGCACAGCTTCCGACGATCTGGGCCGATGAGACGCAGATCCGCCAGCTACTGCAGAACCTGATAGCGAACGCACTCAAATTCCAGCCGGAGGGTCGGCAACCGCTGGTGAACCTTGATAGTGAGCTGCTGCCGGCGGAGGACGGCCTACCGGAGAGGGTGCGGCTGACGGTGCGGGATAACGGGATTGGGTTCGAGGACCGGTTCGCTGACCGCATCTTTGGGGTATTCCAGCGTCTCCACAGTCGGGGCGAGTACGACGGCACCGGCATCGGCCTGGCGATCTGTCGCAAGATCGCCGAGAGGCATCAGGGCCAGATCACAGCCCACGGGAAGCCGGGAGAAGGGGCTGAGTTCACCGTGACGCTGCCTCTGCGTCCGGTGCAGAAAGAGGGGGTTCCATGAGCAAGGACAGCCACCCGATCACGATCCTCATGGCCGATGACGACGAGGAGGACTGCATGCTGGTGCAGGAGGCGCTGGCCGAGGCACGGCTGGCGAATGACCTGCGCTTCGTGCATGACGGCGAGGAGTTGATCGCCTACCTCAGACGAGAGGGGCGGTATGCCGATCCTGCCCTCTCGCCCCGTCCCGGCCTGATTCTGCTGGACCTGAATATGCCACGGGTCGACGGTCGCGAAGCGCTCGAACACATCAAGGGCGACCCCGACTTACACCGCATTCCCGTGGTCGTCCTGACGACCTCCAAGGCCGAGGAGGACATCTACCGATCCTACGACCTGGGGGTGAACTCGTATATCACGAAGCCCGTCACCTTCGACGGTCTGGTCGAGGCGATGCAGGTACTGAAGCGCTACTGGTTTGAGATCGTGGAGCTGCCCAGGGCCGCGCCGTGAGCCAGGGCAGTCCGGGCTGCCGGGTACTCGGGAAGGTACCGATCACCGAGGGATCGCTGCAGGGGGCAGAGACATGGAGCGCGACCGCGCCTTACGGGTGCTGATCGTTGAGGACGACGAGGAAGACGCGCTGCTCCTGCGCGAGGTGCTCGCGGAAACGCCGCCTCCGCGCCCTCAGCTTACGGTGGCAGGGCGCCTGGGAGAGGCAATGGAGCGAGTGGGTGAGGAACGCTTCGATGCGGTGCTCCTCGACCTGAAGCTGCCCGATAGCCAGGGCCTGGACACCTTCGCCGACCTACACCACCTGATACCGGAAGTGCCGGTTGTGGTGCTGACGGGACTTGATGACAGCGACATGGCCCGGCGTGCCGTTCAGGCTGGAGCACAGGACTACCTGGTCAAGGGCCAGGTGAACGGACCGGCGCTGCTGCGTTCGGTACTGTACGCCATCGAACGGCAACGCACCGTGCGCTACCGTGCTCTCCTGCTGGAGCGAGAGCGGTTCGACACGGCTGTCTCGCAGATGAGTGACGCCATCGTGGTGACGGACGAGGCAGGGGAAGTCACGATGGCAAATCACGCTGCCTGCCTGCTTCTGAACCTCCCGGAGGGCCGCTGGAAGGGTCTCCCACTGTGGGCGATTCTCGGGTCCTTCGAGACGAGCGTTCCGCTGGTCGAACTGCGCACCGAGACCGAGCGTGTGAGCGCCTTCGAGATCTCACGGCCCAACACCCACCCGCCGCTGTACCTGGATGCCCGTCTCACGCGCCTGTCGACCTCGCCGGGAGTGCCCGAGAGCATGGTCCTGACGCTGCGTGATGTGACCGACGAGCGCCACCGCCGCAACATCCAGGCGAACTTCATCGTGACCGTATCGCACAAGCTGCGTACTCCCTTGACCATCATCTCTGGGTGGCTGCAGATCTGTGAGCGGATGCCGCCCGAGCGTATGGCGGAGGAGTGGCACCGGGTTCGGGGTATCCTGTCGGACGAACTCCAGGAGCTCTCCGACGCAGTGCACCGGCTGCTGGAGTTCAAGGAGATGACGACCCAGGAGCTCGCGGCGGACGTGACCGACCTGCGGCTGGACGAGGTTGCCTGGGAGGTCGCGGAGGAGGTCAAGAAGCTGTACCCAGCCAAGGAGGTGCAGGTGCAGGTTCGTGTGACGGGCGACCCAACTGTGCAGGTGTCGCGGGAGAATGCCGGCTTCGTGCTGGAGCAACTGATCGAGAATGCGGTGAAGTTCGGGGAGAAGACGCCGGTGGAGGTGACCGTGGAGATCGAGCCGTTGGACGCAGCCTGGTGCCGGTGCACCGTCCGGGACAACGGTCCCGGTATCCCTCACGAGTACTACGACCGGATCTTTGACGGGTTCTTCCAGGTGGAGGACCACGTGACCGGGCAGGTTCCCGGAATGGGAGTGGGGCTGCACATGGCGCGGCAGGTGGTGGCGGCCTATGGTGGGCAGATCAGTGTGGAGTCGCAGATTGGCCTTGGCAGCGCTTTTTCGTTCACGCTGCCACGGACGTAAGGGCCCGGAAGGCCTGGGAAATCGGGCGATTCGGGCAAAAGGGGGGTCTGGGAGAGACCTGAGCAGGGGCGACAGGCTACTCCCAGACAGGGCTTAGGACCTCTGTACGGCGCGCTAACAACCTGACAGTATATGTCAGGTTGTTTTGGTGTTCGGTAACGGAAATGAGACTCTTGCTCAATTTCGACTCGAAGGCCACCAGCCGCCTGGGGGCTGACTGTCTCCCCCACCAGTCTGCATCCAGTGAGAGTGTGACCTCCAGGTCCTTGCCGGTCGGGTTGTAGACGGTCAGGAGGGTCTCGGGGCCCTGGCCGAAGCGCTCGACGGCGATGGAGGTGTCACTGGCGCGGACGTGAGGGACCGGCTCCCAACCTGCCCGGTTGAGGGCGTCGAAGAGGGGCAGGTAGCGAGCGAAGAGCGGCTTGTCCCGGGTGAGCAACTCGGGGGCCTGGAGGTAGCGGTGCATCCCCGCGTAGTCCTCAGCGGTGCCTCCTCCGGCGGTACTGATGCCCGGCCAGAAGCCATAGCTGAGTTGGTTGGCGAGGTAGTCCTCCATCTCGGCGGAGGTCATGGCCGGTACACGCTGGAGTACCGCCCAGCGCCACTGGAGCAGGTTCGATACGGGGCGATGATAGGCCGCAAGGCGCTGCTGGAGGGCCGAGTCACGGTCCTGCAGGCCGCCGAGTTCGCAGCCCGCCACGTCGGCGAGGTGACCATAGAGACGGGTGACCGGTGCGAACAGGTTCATCATGAGGAGCTTGCCGCGACGGTGGAGGTCGTCGGCCAGGTTGCGCATGAAGGCATAGTGGGCCATGCCGCTGAGGACCACCGGCCGACCGGTGACCAACGAGAAGGAGAGCGGCAGCTCGGAGACTGCTAGATGGGTCGGTGCGTAGTCCTCAAGGTCCGACATGGCCGCAACCACGCTGTCCAGGTAGATGCCGTCGGCCCACTGCACCGCGGGCTCGATCTCGTACTTCAGGCAGATCGAAGCGCCGCTCGGCTCGGGAAGCTTCGGATCGGTGCTTAGCTGCCACCACTGCGCCCAGTCGCTGTAGAGATCGACGAAGTGGGCGCCAAGGCCGTCGGGCCCTGTGATCATGGAGTTGAGGACCGCCTGGGCGACCTCAGAGCGCGGCGCCGGACCCCAGCGGGTCGGGTCGCCGGCCTGCTGAGCCCACTGCTGGACGGCGGCCAGACGCTCAGCATAGGGAGGCATGTCGGCGCGAGAGGCCAGGCCACGGAACACCTGGCGACGGCCCCAGGGCTCAGCGTAGACGAAGGTGGCGATGCCGTGGTCGCGGCAGAACTGGCGGGTCTGTGGAGCAAGAGCGCCGCACTCGTAGAAGCGGAGGCCGAAGTCCTCGGGCTTCGCGGCACCGGGATCGACCATGCGGAGAGTCCAGGCACCACCGAGGTCGGTGTGGCCCTGAGTGAGCTGCGGGAAGAGCTTGTAGTAGCGCTCCAGGGCCGAACGGAAGGTCCAGGCGGGGTCGCAGCGGTACAGGCAGAGGGTGAACCGGGCGAGAGCATGTGGGGCCTGGGGCGAAAGGCCGAAGTCAGCCAGGGTAGAGAAGCCCGCGGCGTCGGCCCGGAAGCTCTGAAGCGCCGGCACGTCCGTGGGCGTTGCGAGAGCCAGGGCTGCCGTGCCGTGGCTTACGCAGGCAAGGGGATAGCGGCTGAGAGGATGCCCGGCCAGGCCCACGGAGTCCTCGTAGCGGTGTCCTGCCTCCACAAGGCCGTCGCCTAGAGGGTTCGCCGACCACGTCCAGCCGTGCAGGTCGAGGGGCAGACGGTAGTGGAGTCGCAGGCAGCGCGGCCGTGGGGAATCACCGAGAGCAGAGACCTCCACGGTGGCGCTGAGGCGGTCGGAACCGCCCTGGAAGCGGGTGGTGAACCGAAGACCTGCGGAGGGCAACTGGGCGTCCTGCACCAGGCCTTCCGGCGTGACCTGCACCGGCCCGCGGACGGGGACTTCGGCACTCCATCCACTAGGGCGTGCCGTCAGGGTCAGGTCGTCGAGGTCGGCGCGTAGGCTGCCGCCACGGTACACTCGCAAGGACACCCGAAGGGCCGAGACCCCTTCCGGGACCTCGAAGTCTGTGGAGAACCGCTCCCAGGTGTCGGGCTTCGTGTTGGTGAGGTCGGAGCGATAGAGGGCCTGGGAGTAGGGGCTGTAGGTCCACCCCTTCGAGGTCGGGGCGTTCGCGCTGACATCCTTGCCATCCGCATCGAGGTAGCGCAGGCAGAGGATGTAGCTGAGACCGGTATCGTGGGTGCGCGCCGACCAGGAGAGGGTGCAGAGGTCGCCGGGCGTGAGCTTGACCGCATCGCGGGTAGCCATGCCGACGCCGACGGAAGTCCCGTCGCCAATCTGGAGGTACGCGTCGCCCTGGGCCGCTGTTCCTGTTGCACGGCGGACGAAGTCGCCCGTTGCCTGCCAGTCAGCGAAGGAGGCCGAAGACCAGGTGGTCTCGTCGCCCTCGGCATCGACCTTGAGCAAGAGACGCCGGGGAGCCGCCGGATCGACGGTGTACTCCTGGTAGGAGAGACCGCCGGAGACGCCGGGAGCCAGAGACAGGCTCTCGCCGCCAAGGGCGAGGCGAGTGACCTGGCCTGAGCTGTCAGCGAGAGTGACTGCAAGCCCGTCTTCGGTCTGCCACAGGGCCGCTGCTGCGAGAGAGTGCAGGGCAAGAGCTGCGAGGACAGCCAGTCCCCGGGTGCAGGCTGCGGATCTCATCTCCATCACTCCCAAGAAGACAGAAGGCGACGAACCGGACGTCGGCTAGAGCCTGGCAAGGACCTGCTGCAGGATATCCTGGGCGCCTGGATGGCCGCTCTGAGGCGAGACGTAGCCGCGCCGGTGCTGGACGAGTTCGCGGACCTGCGGGTCACAGTTGCCCGGGGCCAGCGGGAAGTTGACAACGGTGAGCATCCCCATATCGTTGGGGTTGTCGCCCAGGCCGAAGGTCTGGGAGACCGGGGTCCCCAGGTCATGGCAGACACGGTGAACGGCCTGATCCTTGCCGGCTTCGATGGGGAAGACTTCGAGATAGGTGCCCGCAGTGTTGCGGCTGAACTCAAGCCGCAGCCCCTCCGGCACTTCGGCCTCGACGCGGTCAACGTCCTCCTGCGTCTTGCCGCTCTGGGTGACGCTGGAGGAGAAGGCCCTCTGCTTGTAGTGGATCCTCCACCCTTCGGCTCTGAGGCGGTCGCGGAACCCCACCAGCGTGTCATAGCGGCGAGCCATCACCGCGTCCCATTCTGCGTCGACGACATCGCGGCCGTCGGAACGGAGGTAGACGACGGCACCGTTCTCGGTGACCAGCCCGTCGTTGGGGATGGAGGAGAGGGGCTGATACTCCTCGTAGCTGCGGGCGGTGACAACGATGAAGTAGGCCTGTTTGCGGATCTCCTCGATCAGCTCGCGGGTACGATCGGCCAGCACGCTATCGAAGATCACAGTGTAGTCGAGGTCTGAGAGGACAATCGGCCGGAACGTCATTGCGGGCAAGTCTCCCTTGTGGCAAGTGAAAGGCGCTCAGGGCGCCAGGACAGATGAACAGTACCAGAGGAGGGGTGGCGGCGTCCAGTCGAAGGTGATGCGGACCGACTCTGGATGCTGGAAGACGAAGGCACCTCACCTCCGACTTCTGACGCACGGCAACGGCACCTCACCCCGGCCCTCTCCCGGTGGGAGAGGGAGCAGAGAGCAACGGCGGAAGGGCAAAGGCACCCTACGCCACTGCCACCTCTGCACGCGGCTTCCGGGTCCTCACGGCAGCGGGAAGTCCACGCGGCGAGGTGCGGCCATGCCCTCACCGAAGCAGAAGAGGTCGACATCGCGGGTCTGCGGCGGGAAGTTGGAGTCGCCGTAGCTCCACAGTATCCGCAGATCGCCAGGGCCGAACTCGTGACCATGCACGGTCTTCACGCAGTTGTGCGAGAGGACGGACCCACTGGTGAGGTGCCGCGAGTTCGTCCAGGTATCGCCACCGTCAGGCGAGATCCACTCCTCGATCTCACCGCCGTCCTCAAGGGGCTGAACCGCAGTGGTCGGTGCGTAGATACGCAGGTCGTTACCGGGAAGGGCCACCACGGCCCCATCGTCGTACATATGGTCGCTGACCGCCACCTGGGAGACATGCCAGGCGCTCCCATCGTGGCGCAGGAGCTTCAGGGCGCTTTCGTAGGTTGCGGTGTCGGCGTCGCAGAAGAGGATCAGCGGATGCCCGGCGGAGTCGAGCTGTATGTCCTTGAGCCAGACGCCGTGCTCACCGCTGTCATAGAGCTTCTCGGCAGTCTCCTCGGTGATCGGCAGGTCATAGGGCGTGCCGTCGGATCGCTGCCAGGTGTGGCCGCCGTCTTCCGAGCAGGCATAGTAGACGTTGTAGCGGCGGGCCCAGAGGTGCTTGGTGGCGATCTCCTGCGGCGTTCCGCCGCCGAGTCGGGACCAGGTGAAATGCACCTTGCGCGGATAGGGCCCTGTCGCGGCGACGCTGATTCCGTAGACGCTCATGGAGGGGAAGGCGGGATCCTGGGGATGGCAGACGATGTCGAGCGGCTCCTCCCAGGTCTGGCCGCGGTCGTGGGAACGTCGGCAACGCCAACCGGGAGCATGGCGGTAGGTGACGAAGAGCTCGCCGGGCAGCAGTTGCCAGGGCTGCGGGTAGGTGCCCTTCGGGTCAGCGAGATCGGGAAGGCTGATCCACTTCGTGAGGTCATGCGGTCGAGCTGACCGCAGGACTCGTGAAGGGTCGCCATGGGCGCCATAGAAGACGTAGAGGAGGCCGTCCTCATCGACGAGCAGCGTCGGGTTGCGGTGAGCGTCTCCGTCGCGGTTCGAGCCGAGGACTACCGGCGATGCGAAGGAGGCCTGAGCATGGTCGTAGTAGCTGATGGTGGGAGAATTGTCGGCGTTGCCGAAGACGAAGTAGGTGCGGTTGAGGGCGGCAGAGTAGACGGCCATGGGTCGGTGCCACACGCAGTAGGTTGCCATCGGCCCGGAGTAGACGTAGGGGTGTCCCGGGAGGGTGTTGGCCTGGCCACAGGCGTACCAGACGCCACGGTGAGAAGCAGGTTTGGGATTGGCGGGCGTAGTCATGGCGGGTGTGTTCGCGTCCCTGGGTGAGGTGACCTGCCCGCCTCTCTCCGCGCACGGCAAGGGCACCTCCCCCCCTGCCTTCGGCATCCACACACGGCAAAGGCCCCTCACCCCGGCCTGCGCGCTACGGGCGGAGGGCAGGTAACGGGGTGCGACGAAAGCCACAAGCGAGAGATGATAGGGACACGGGAGTGCCTGCGTCCCGGCTGTGGAAGGGAGAGTCGAGGGAATGAGACTGCACCTGATCTGGCTGGTGCTGCTCGGTATGGTGGTGAGCGCCCCTTGCGCGGTGCTGCCGCCGGTCGTGCGAGGTTCGGCGATTGTCTACCTGCAGGCCCCCGGTGGCGTGCTGGACCTGACGCTGCAGAAGCGCGACCTGAACATCTACGATGGGCCCGATGTGCTCGAGGCGCGGCTGTTCAGTACAGATGGGCAGGAACTGATGTCGGTGACGATTCCCGACGATGGGCAGGTTAGCCGCGGGAAGGCAGGAGCGCTGCAGGAGGTCTCGCAACAGGTGACCTTGCCCGGCCCCGGCGGCTACCGACTTCAGGTGGGCAGTCCGACCGGCGGTGACCTTGTGTTCGGTATGGTGACCTCCGCGCCACGGTACGTGCTACGCGGGAATCTGCTGCTCAACGACGGAACGGTCGCCGGGAAGGTGTACTTCAGGCCGCTGGGAGAGGCGATGACGGTGACGGCGCAAGCGCTCCATGATCCGGGGCGGCAACAAATGGTGCTGCGAGACGGCGCCGGGGCGACGCTGAAGACCTTTGATCTCTTGAAGGCCGGGCAGGACGAGACCTTCGCGATGGCTCCCGACCTGGGCGACCGCACGGGGCTGTGGAGCCTGGACCTGCAACATACGGACGTGAAGATCCAGTGGGACAAGCCGGTGTACTGGACGATGGATCCCGGCGCGTACTTCGAGGCGGAGAGGTCGCGCTGGCTGCTTCTCCCCTACCGCCAGACTCGGTACCTGTCTCCCGGCGGGCGAGCGGTGCTGGAGTTCCAGCTTCGCAACAGCTTCAACCCGGCGACGGAGTTCAAGCTGGAGACCCAGGGCGGCACGGGGCTCAAGTGCAAGGTGCTGGAGCCCGCCTCGCCGGTGACGGTAGCGAACAAGGGCATGGTGACGGTGAAGGTGGAGGTGCGGGATGACCCCGGCATGGCTCCCGGAAACAGCATGCAAGGTGCGCTGACGGCCACGGCGGTTGGCGACCCGAGTCTGACGCAGAGCGTGTCCTTTGAGGTGAGAATCGGAGACAGCCCAGCCGACAAGCCGCTGAAGATGCCGATCTTGCTGCGGCGCTATGAGCATGAGAACGTGCAGTTTGGGTACGCGCCGGAGTACACGCCGAATGAGGTGTACTTCGATCTTGCGAACCGGCCCTGGATGCGTCACCGGACAGAGAGCATGTATGGGTCGGAGGGGATTCAGGTTCTGCAGGAGGGGCAGTGGCAACCGCGGGGCTTCACCGACCTGTTCCGGCGGACCTACCCGGGGTACAAGACGAACTACGGTGGCGGGTTCCTTGGCGCCAAGGTGGCCTTCGATGATCGCGGCGGAGCCTACTCACCGATTCGGCTGGCAATCAGCGGGCAGCCGTCGCAGTGCGTGCTGGTGTACACAGCCGACGGCGGGCTGACCTATCAGATGAGCCCCTTCGTGGGCGAGGCCTTCGACATCGAGCAGTTCGTGGGCCACAACCGTCTGGCGATGGTACCGCCGGTGCTGGCCTACGTGTTCCGCAAGGCCCATCCTGCTCCCTTTGCGGCGTACGAGGACCTGTTCCTGTACCTGCCGCAGGTGCGTGAGGGGAAGCTTGAGATGGGCGAGCCGGTGAAGGTGGCGGAGAACTGCGTCGGGTCCTGCCAGCACTCAGGTGCCCCGGCCTCGACGGCGACGCGAGACGGCAAGACTCATGTTGTGTGGGGCGAGATCGCGCCGGAGGACGCGCCCGGTGTGCCGACGTACATCGCGACCTATGACCACAGGACGGGCAAGGTCGGCGAGAAGGTCCTGCTGGGGTACGCGCCGCCGGTGAACGATGTGCACAACGTGCCGGCCGTCTGTCAGGACAGCGAGGGTTATGTCCATGTGGTGCTGGGGTCTCACGGGCAGGCCTTCCAGTACACGCGGTCACTGAAGCCCAACGACGCCTACAGCGGCTGGACGAAGATCGTGCCGGTGTTGAGCACCGGGTACATCGACGAGAAGACGGGACCTACAGGCAGTGGCAGGCAGACCTACATCTCGCTGGTCTGTGGGCCAGACGATACGCTGCACATCGCCTACCGGCAATGGCGAAGGAACGTGGATGCGGTGCACCCGAACCAGATGTTCGCGGCACTATCGGTGCAGAGCAAACCGAAGACCGGCGAATGGGGTCCGGCGCAACCGATCGTGCTTCCGCCGGTGGCCGGGTACTCGATCTACTACCACAAGCTGACGATCGACCGGCACGGGTGGCTGTACCTGTCCTACAGCTACTGGACCTCGGATACGACCTACCAGGACGACTTCCCGGACCGGTATCACAACCGGGCGGTCGTGGTATCCAAGGACGGCGGGAAGACCTGGAAGCTCGCGACGACGCAGGACTTCGTGGAGGGGATGGCGGCGAAGTAGGCGGACACCGGACTGCGAAGGCCAACAAGGGGAGGGTTACTGCACGAAGCAGCGACGCTCCCCTTTTGTGTGCCCCAGGGTCTGGCCTGCGTCAGAAGTAGACGACCTCGGAGGGGCAGTCGCCGTAGTCGGGCACTTCCAGGAGCTCGCCGCCGCGGACTGCGGATTCATGGGCGGTGAGACCCGGTAGGACGTAGCGGGCTGCCTGGTAGACATTGTTCGGCGGCTGCACATGCTCCACGCAGGCCTTGACGAAGTCGTCGACCAGGAACTGATGAGAGCCCAGATGACCGTTGGGCAGGCCGACGAACTCCACCGGCAGGCGGTTGACGTCGTGAATCTTGGCCAGGCCGGCGTGGGTGAGCTCGTCGGTTACTTTGGACATGTCGCCCTCAAGCTTACGCGGGGCTCCGACCGGCGCCAGAAGGTCGCGAAGGTCGGTGACGTCACCGCGGTTCTTGGTGATCCAGCACTGGGCGTTGACCTGCTGCTCGAAGCTGCCCTCGGTGCCGTAGATGCTGATCTCCTCGGCGCCGGGGTGGCCGATGCGCCGGAACTCGTTGATGCGCATCATGCTCCCGTCGGACATCTTGAAGAGGCCGGTCTCGTTGGAGAAGGTGTTGCCCCACTGGTTCACCTCGGCGCGGAAGAGGCCGTCGGGATGGTTGTCGACGAAGCCGAAGGCCGAGACGTGGGTCGCATGGGCACCGATGACCGAGACGACCTGCCCGGTGGAGTGTGTCGGGTAGTGCATCGGCGGGCTCCCGGCGGTCCTCTTCCAGTTCTCTCCCCCACGCCACTTGAACACGTCGTAGAGGCCGTGGTCGAAGTCGTGGTAGTACTCGCCCTCAGAGTAGACGACGCGGCCGAAGTCACCGGCTGCGACACGCTGACGACAGTAGATGGCGGAAGGGTAGTAGTAGCTGGTCTCGCCGATCATGTAGAGGCGGCCGGTCTCCTCGACGGCGTGGACGAGGTTGCCGATCTCCTCGGCGGTGATGCCGGCGGGGACTGCCGAGTAGACGTCCTTGCCCGCCTCGAGAGCCTGCACAGCCTGAGGCCCGTGCGCCCAGTTCTGGCTGAAGATGGCGATTGCATCGACGTCGGTCCGGCAGAGCTCGTCGAGTGAGGAGCAGGTTTTCGGCAGGTTGAACTGCTCGGACTTCTGCCTGAGCTTGTCGGCGTCGAGGTCGCACAACAAGACCTCATCGACGAGCGGATGGGCTTTGAAGAGCGGGATGAAGCAGTTCGCGAAGGCGCCAACACCACAAATGCCGATGGAAAGACCCATGGGATCACCTTTGGAGAGCGATGGTTTGGGGTGTAGTTCCCCGCGCCCCGCTGGTGACCTCTCCGAGCGGCAGGAGAAGGGATCGCGGTCGGGGAAAGGCGACTCACCGCCTGCGCGCGCTCCACGCACGGCAAAGGCACCTCACCCCCTGTACACTCTCAGAGGGAGAAGGCAACGGCACCTCACCCCTGCCTTCGGCACCCCCTCTCCACGCGGTGGCGAGGGGGAACGGCCAAAGGCCAAAGCAAAAGGCAAAGGCGAGAGGCAAAGGCTGCTGGGGCGCGTTGTGAAGGGCAAAACGAGTCTGCGAGAAGATGGGATGATCCGGATGCGAACCAATCTGCCTTTGCTGGCGCTGGTCCTGCCACTATCCCTGCTGCTGACGGCTGGAGTGTGCCTTGCACAGGATGCAGACGGAGACGGAATGAGTGATGAGGTGGAGACGCGCCTGGGGCTGCCCGGGCAAGTGAAGCAGGAATGGGTGCCCGTCGCCACAAGTCCCGATGCACACTTCACCGACGAGCAGGCGCTGGTTGCGGCGCCGGACATCCTGTCGCTTGATGCCTGCCATGCAGGGGGCCAGCGAGTGGTGCTGCGCCTGAGGTTCGCGCGCCCGGTGGACTTCTCCGGCGCGACCTTCGTCATCTACATGGACGTCGACGGCGACCCCAAGACAGGCCGGGTGGATCAGTACCACGGCGGTGTCGACCTGATGGTCGTCTTCTCCGGAAGCACGATGTCGTACACGTTCTACGGAGCCTGCAACGCCAAGAACACCGGCGCACGTGCGGCGACGGAGGGCAACACGATGTATGTGGCCGTGGATGCGCCCTTCGTGAAGGCAGAGGGGAAGCTGCCCCTGGGTGTGCATCTGCTCAGTCAGCGCGGCGCAGGGGCCAGTGACTCGACAAAGAACGCGGTTGTGCAACTGCCCGTCAGCACGGCAGAGGTTCCCACGCTGCCTCTCGGAAAGGAGGGGCTCACACGGTCCATGTCCGACTACCGCTACGTGAACGACAAGGTGGCCTATGAGAAGCTCTCCGACAAGGGGCTTCGTGCGGCACAGGTCATGCCCACAAAGCCCATCGAGTTCGGGCGTCCGCGACCGGAGGTGCCCTATTCGACAAGGGGACGCAAACCGGCTCAGGCAGGGAGCATCGCTCGGCGTCAGGTGACGGTGAACCTGCTGGAAGAGGCGAACACCGGTCGCAGCAGTAGCTGGCTGAGCTTCGGGTTCCCGCTGCCCCAGGGAGGCCTGTACGACCCGGCGCAGATCCGGCTGTTAGACGGCGGTGCGGAGGTACCGGCGCAGGTTCAGGCGACGGCCTTCTGGCCCGACGGGAGCCTGAAGTGGGTTCTGATCGACGCACAGGTGGCGCTGCGAGCGAAGGAAGAGCGGAACCTGCAAGTCGAGTTCGGCACTCAAGTGAGGCGGGCCGAAGTCGCCTCGCCGCTGAAGGTCGCCGAGACGAAAGACCGGCTGACGGTGGTGACCGGTCCGCTGCAAGTGGCGATCGACAAGCAGCGCTTCAACCTGTTCAGCGCCGTGTGGTCGGATTCGAATCGCGACGGCGTGTTCTCAGAGGCGGAGCAGGTCAATGCGACGACGCCGCAAGGGGTAGTTCTGCGTGACGAGAACGGCAAGGTCTACAGCATGGCCGGCGCTCCTCCGGACAGCTTCAAGGTGGAGCTTCAGGGCCCGCAGCGTGTTGTAGTGCGGGTGGCTGGATCGTATGCGGCTGCCGACGGCAGCAAGTACCTGCGCTACCTGGCACGGCTGACCTTCCGAGCGGGGTCGTCGCGAGTCGAGGTCGCGATCACGCACCTGAATGACTACCTGAAGACGGAGTTCACGGACCTCACGTCGCTGCAGCTCGCCATGACCCCGACGGGCGGCCTGCGGGATGCCGGTGTGTACCTTGAGGATGGTGGGCTGAAGCCGGTGCAGGGGCTGCCGGTCGCACTGAAGCAGTGGGATGAGAACCGCAGCGAGGTGCAGACGCAAGCCGGGACTAAGGCCGGCGGACGCGGCGCCGGAGTGGTGAGCTGGAAGGCCGGCGGCTCGCAGGGCCTGGCGGTCATGCAAGACTTCTGGCAACGATGGCCGAAGGGGATTGAGGCGAAGGACGGGCAGGTGGTGTTCGACCTGCTGCCCCAGCAGCCGAGCGCGGAGTACGGCAAGGATCTCCCCTACTACCTGATGTTCCCCTTCGTGGAGGGGCGGTACCGGATGAAGTGGGGCATGGCCTTCACCGAGCGTCTCAGCTTTGACTTCGGTGGCGGCATGAGCCCCGAAGAGCTGTGGGCTGAGGTGCAAGAGCCGGTCATCGCGGTGCTTCCTGCGGAGTGGTATGCGGAGACGAAGGGCCTTGGACCGATAGCGGCACCGAGGGGAGAGCAGTTCGCAACCTGGGACAAGTTCGTTGGGGACAGCTTCGCCAGCTTCCTGCAGAATCAGGAGCTGACCAGAGAGTACGGGTTCTTCAACTACGGCGACTGGTTCGGCGAGCGAGGTCGGAACTGGGGCAACAATGAGTATGACCTCGCCCATGGTCTGTACCTGCAATTCGCACGAACCGGCAACCGCGACCTGTGCCGCTGGGCCCAGAAGTCGGCGCAGCACCGGGCGGACGTCGACACCGTGAACTACTACCCGGACCCCTACTACGTGGGTGCGACTCACCAACACTCGATCGGCCACTCGGGCACCTGGACCCAGACCGTGGAGCATGCGACCTGGAGTCACGCCTACGACATGCACACATCGGCTGAGGGCGGTCATGTGTGGGCCGACGGTATCATGGATGACTGGTACCTGCAGGGCGAGCCGCGAGCAGTGGAGTCGGCACTGGCACTTGGTGAGCACATTGCCTGGGCCTTCGCCCCGTCCTTCCAGGCACTGGGGACTCATGAGCGGTCCGCCGGCTGGTCGCTGCGGGCGATCATGGCGATCTACCGCGGGACCTATGACCCAGTGTACCTGGAGGCAGCACGCAAGATCGCGGCTGTGGCTCTGCGGGAGCAGAAGCTCGACCAGGGAGGTGCGTGGCCCCACGTTCTCCCGGCGGACCATGCGGGAGACGAACCGGGCGCCGTGGGGAACAACATGTTCCTGATGGGGATCCTGCTCGGCGGACTGCAGGCCTACCATGAGGAGTGCGACGATCCGGCGGTGCTCAAGTCGCTGGAGTCGGGTGCGAAGTGGGTGGCGAAGTCGTGGAACGAGTCGCTGGGCGGCTGGCCGTACTCGGCGAAGGTGGACGGGACTCCGCTGTTCCGGCCGAGCCCAGGGCTGAACCAGCTCGTGATCGGCGGGCTGAGTTACGTCGGGACGGTGACGAAGGACGAGGCGCTGATGCACATCGCCAGTGAGGCCCTGGCGGCGACCTGCGGCCAGGGCGCTGTGCCCAATGGCAAGGGGCTCGCGCAGCAGATCTTCTTCACCAGCACCGTCCTGGAGGAACTGCAGGATTGGTATGCCCGGACCATGCCGGACAAGGGTCTTTCGGTGCTGGACGGCAGCCCGGAGAGCATGGCGGCACTGCTCCTGCGCACCGCGACCAGTGATCGGCATGGAGTGCGCGCTCCGGACAAGAAGGTGTTCTACGTGCAGAGCACGGCGGCGCAGGCAGAGCTGACTGTGGAGAGAACTCCGCACGGAGCGATGCAGAAGCGGGCCGAAGTGGCGAGTGTGCAACTGAGTGACGCCGCCCGGAAGATCCTGCAGCAGACGAGATGCAGCACCGACGACAAGTACCGGGTGACCTGGCCGATTGCGGGGCAAGTCGGGCAAGTGCTGCAGGTGCTCATCGATGACGACCAACGCGGAGTGTGGACGCTCAAGGGCACGGGGCTGCGGATCGTGACGCAGACCTCGGCCGACTTCCGCATCGGCGGCGTGGGTCGCTCGCGGTACTACTTCCTGGTGCCTCCGGGGACGGCGGAGTTCCGGTTGAACCTGGTGGGCGTGCACACGGGGCCCTATGCGGCGGCGGTGATCGACCCGGGGAATCAGGTGGCAGCGACCTTCCAGGGAACCAATCCGGGAACTGCGCTGATTGTGGGTGCGGCACCGACACCCGGTCCGGCTCCGAAGGGCAATCCCGAGAAGGGACAGATGACGATCAGGCCGGCTGCCGGACAGACGGGCAAGGTGTGGAGCGTGATCCTGAGTGCGGCTGGCGACATCGGGGTGGAGCTGGTCGGCGTGCCGCCCTACCTGTCGCTGTCGCCGCAGGACTGGTTCGACCCGCAGGGACGGTAGTGGAAGGCACCTCACCCCCTTTGTCCCCCTCCCCACGCGGTGGCGAGGGGAAACGGCAAAGGCAAAGGCCCTCACCCCTGCTCTCTCCCGGGGGGAGAGGGAGAACGGCAAGGGCGATGGCATCGCTGCGTGAGGGCGTGGATTAGGTCGTGTGGATGCCAGTGAGTGAGGCGACCGGTTCGGGTCAGGTTCTGGGCTTCACCGGAAGGCAGACTTCGAGTGGCGTCTCAGGGGCGGCGTCATCAGGAGGGAAGATCTCGAAGGCCGCCTTGCCCTCGTCGCTGACGTAGGCGGAAGTCGGCAGCCAGAGACTGAAGAGGGCCTCCCAGGTGGCCCCGATTTCGTGGAGGTGACAGGTGGTGACGGCGTAGGTTCCCGCCGGGACGTCGCGTGCCACCATTCCCTCGGGGACCGGGGCCTCGGCGGTCACGGCCATGCCGGCTACGATGTCGGAGACGCCCGGCTCGTCGGTCGGGAGATAGACGTTGTAGTAGGCACCACTGGTGCTGTGGGGCCTAATCTCGTCGAGCCTGGGGTCGACCTGGTCGTGCCACAATCTGGTGTAGTCGACCTGGTCGGGCTTCGCACGGACCTGCACGCCAAGAACGCGGAAGGCCTGGAAGTCCACCATCTTCGGTTCCATGGCTGATCTCCCCTCGCGACGAGCCGGACTGCGTCTCCACGCCTGTGTTCGACGGCAAAGGGCGGAGGTCCTGCTTGAGTGGAGAACGGGACAAGGAAGGCCTGCAAGGGGAACGAACACTGAGGCGTGTGCGGGTGTCTGACAAGTGAGCTTCGAGTCGCGCAAGCTGGCCTTACTGGAGGCGACAGGATGCGTTTCGAGGGCTACCCCGACGACCACGCCAAGCATTTGCAGCGCGTCTTTGAGGGTGCACCGTGGGGTCGGGCTGTTGCACAGGGCATGGTGGAGGAGGCACGGCGAAAGCTGCTGGTGCCTGCGCGCCCGGTGAACGTCTTCAAGCTTCCGGTCCAGCAACTGCAGAGGATGAACGAGGCCACGGTGCGTGGTCTGATTGCGGGCGGCGAGCGGGATGAAGAGCGGCTACTGGCGGTGCTGGGAACCTGGCCCGAACAGTGGCCGGAGGAGGTCCCCGTTGAGTTGTCCTTCCTCGGTGTGAACCTCGGCTTCGCCTGCGATATGCAGCCCCGCTGTGTGTACTGCAACCAACAGCCCGTGGCGCAGAGGATGTCCGTGAGGGACTGGTTGCGAGTGCTGCGAAGGGAGATTCCTGCAGGCCGAGAGGGGCCCTACGTCTTCCTTACCGGCGGGGAGCCGCTGATGCTGGGTGAGGCGCTCTGGGGTCGGGAAGGGTTGGTGCGGGGAATCACCGGCGCCGGGGCTGCCTGCAACCTGAACACGAATGGCCTTACGCTCACGCCGGAGGTTGCGCTCGGACTGGCGTCCTCGGGGCTCAGTCGGCTGCACCTGTCGCTGGATACACACCGGGCGTCGGTGCAGGACGAGATCTGCCAGCAACCGGGACGATGGGCGCAGATCCTGGAGGCGCTGCACAACCTGCAGATCGCGAAGGCGCTGCTCGGTGTGGAGCACCCGGTGGTGCACATCAACTGCGTGCTGACGCGGGCGAATGCGGAGGACTTCCCGGCGTTCCTGCGGTTCCTGCTGGCAAGGAAGCCACTCGTGAAGGAGGCCGTGAGTCGGGACCTGGACGTGCACCTGATTCCGGTGGGTGGAGAGCAGAACGCACACCTGCGGCTCAGCGTCGAGGAGTATGAGAGGTTCTTCAGCGACACGTGGGCAGCGGCTGAGGAGGCCTGGCAAGAGTACCAGGAGGCACGCGAAGTGCCCGCAGAAAAACGGGGCCCGCTGGAGGCGAAGGTGCCCTACCTGAGCCCCTATCACCGGGTGCGGCAGTCCGGAAGTCTGCACACCTGGGCCGAGAAGGCTGCGGCGGGACTCCCGGCGGCGCTGTCACTGACGGGGCGCTGCTACGTGGCGCCGACACAGGCTTTTCTGCTGCCGGACGGCTCGCAGTACTGGTGTGGCGGCCATTCGACCTCTCGGCCCGAACCGGTGGGGAGTGTGCTGCAGGCGTCGGTGGCGGAGAACCTGCGGGCAGGGATCGGACAGCTTCGGCATCTGCCCGGTCCCTATTGCCGATCCTGTGCCGGGGCGACGCAGGCCATCAACCAGTCGGTTGAGGCGTCCCTGCGCGACCTGATTCGCCAGTGGCTGAACCCGGCTGACACGGCGGCCGAAGAAGCCGAGATGCAGTCGCCGGCCTTTGAGTAGCGAGTGGCCGCATAGCGCTGTCGCGGGCCCGATTGCTCAGGAGCGGTCGGGCGCTACCACTTGAGTTGCTCGATCCCTGCCGCAGAGACGCGGATCTTCTGGGCACGGATCGAGGACCCCTCCCCCTCCTCGTAGTAGACGAAGAGCACGCTACCGTCCTTGAGGGTCACCATGCTCGGATAGGCCCCGCCGGTGACGTCCATCTGGAAGGGTTTGCTCCAGGTGGCGCCGTCGTCGAGGCTGTAGTTGAGGGCCGTCTGCGGGAGGCGATGGCCCAGGAGAAGGACGCCCTCTTGCGTTCGGAACAGGTAGGGAGCGTGGCCGGGGAAACCGGTCTTGCGGGACTTCGTCCAGGTCAAGCCAGCGTCGCTGGACCAGGAATACCACATGCTATCCGGGTTGTTGTTGCGCATGACGCAGAGGACACGGTGATCGGGCATCTCGATCAGCGAGGGCTCATCGTTGTCGTCGTTGTCGAGGTCGACCCAGTTGGGCTCACTCCAGGTCAGGCCCTTGTCCGTGGATCGCAAGACGGCGGACCAGTTGCGGAGCGGCTTCTGGTACTCGCGGTACACGGGCCAGAGAAGGGTGCCGTCGTGGAGCTCGAGGATCGGCGAGGAGCAACCATAGTAGGCGCCGGCCAGGTGCTCTATCAGCCGGGGCTCTGACCAAGTGTGACCGTGGTCGGTGGAGACGGCAAGCCAGAGCTCCTTGTAGCGGAAGGTCTTGTCGCCTTCGGGAGCGCGGAAGTCGCCATAGTAGGTAAACCAGTTACATAGTAACGTGCCGTCGCTCAGGCAGCAGATTGAGGGGTCGCGGTCGTCCCAGGGCGTGTCGGCCAGTATCTGGGCAGGTCCCCAGGTCTTGCCTTCGTCGCTGGACCGAACTGCACAGACGCGGGCTCCCCTGGGCAGGTCCTCGCGGGGGAAGGACACGTGACCGTAGCCTGCGTAGAAGACGCAGAGCAAGTCTCCGTTGGCACATCGGCAGACGTCGGGGAAGGCCTCATAGCCGCCTGCACCGGCATCCCGGCAAAGGACCTTGTAGTCTGGCGCCACTGCTTTTCCTCCCAGATTGCGCCACGGGGGCGCGAGTTGTGCGGTCTCTCCAGAGACTTTGAGGTTGCGGAACTGGGCCGTGGTAGTGCTGGAGCCAAAGCCAAGGAGTCCGGCCTGCAGAGCCCGGTCGGTTGCTTCGAGCACACGGGTCCCGTCCACGGATACTGATAGGACCGAGTCGGAGGCGGAGACCTTCGCGGTGTGCCACTTCCCGCGGGGCATGGAGACGTTGTAGGCACGCTTGATATTGGCCCAGTGCGTCGCCGGGTCCTCACGCACCAGGAAGACCCCGGAAGCAGCAGCGCTGAACTGGATCAGGTAGTAGGTTCGGCTATCGGTGGCACGGAAGAGGAACTGGGCAGCACCGACGCCACTGCTGCCCGCGTCGACGCGGAACTCGAAGTCGGCGGTGAAGTCGGAGAAGGCGGGTTCGCCAAGGAAGCAATGAGCGGTCTGCTCCCAGGCGTTCTCGGAGTACCAGGGAGCCTCCTGATGCAGCACGCCCTGGTCAAGGGCCCACTGTCCGCCGCTGGGCGTCCAGGCGTCGAGAGCCGCCTCAGTGGTGGCCGAGGGCTGAAGCTGGACCTGGTCCTGAGCAGACGCGAGGGACGTGAGCAGCAGGAGGAGGATAGCCATGGGAGGGGAGTTCGGTTGCTTCGCGGCCGAGACCTTCCTGAGGTCGAGACTGAGAGGGTACGTACAGGCATGGCAGGGAAAGAACGGGAGCACCCAGAGGATGCTCCCGACATGCGTGTTCGGACGGTTGTGCAGCCGTCGGCCGACCCCGACGGCCGGGTCTGAGTACGTCTAGCGCGTGCCGTCAGCCTGCCACAACACACCTTTTGGGTTGAGGGTCAGGCGCGGGTTGCCGGTACCGGTATAGGCGGGGTCCTCCATGATGCGGACCCACTTGGCGTGGCCGTCACAGAAGACGATGTTCGCGCCTTCGTTGTGGCGGGCGGGTATGAAACGGCTCACGTGAGGTACGCGGCGGAGCATCCAGCTATTGCTCCAGCCGTAGTCGACGGTGCTGTTCGTCCAGTCGGCCTCGCCGATGAAGATGGTCTCGGCCGGCTTCTGGATCTCGGCAAGGTTGCAGGCGTGTCCAACGCTGTTGGCATAGTGGTGGTAGTAGGCGATCTCGGCGTTGATGCCATAGTCGAAGTCGCCGGTGTAGGCGCCCTTCCAGGTTCGGCTGGTGGAGGGGCAGTCCATGATCTGGACGTTCCTGCAGTAGGGCATCAGTTCCATGTACCAGAGCATGTTGGGGTGGGTGTATCCCATGAAGGTGAAGCGTGCGCCGGGCATCTGGAGGTTAACGAGGTTCTCGTCGTAGTCCTGCGTGTACATCATGATGGCCGTGCCCAACTGGCGCGCATTGCTCAGGCAGGCCGTCTGGCGGGCTTTCTCTCGGGCTCTTGCAAAGACGGGGAACAAGATCGCTGCCAGGATCGCAATGATCGCGATCACGACCAGCAGCTCGATCAAGGTGAAGCCTTTCCTTCGAGTCATGCGGCCCTCCTTTGGACGGTGGATGCCGCCAGGCGCTGGTCGGGAACGCCAGCGGCGTTCGCAGATCAGGAAAAGCATTGACACGTTCGCCATGTGGACAAGACTTCCCTGCCCGCGGGCAAAGCCAAAGTGGGTATTGCCTCCGGGGCACGGAGGTGCTATTATTACGGCGTTCGAACTATTCAGAGAGCGAAGCTATCTGGTGGGTGATATGGCGATAGAGCGCGAGAAGACGATGGTTGAGATTGATGATCTCCTTCGAGGGATCTTCGGGTCCTACCTGAAGATGCAGCATCAGGCGTCGGACCTGGACATGACGCTTGGTCAGATGGAGTGCCTGCGAGCGATAAACCAACTCGGGGCGCCGTCGATGAGTGAGTTGTCGCGGCATCTGCACCTCCAGCCGAGTACGCTGACCGGGCTGGTGGACGGTCTGGTGCAGCGAGGTCGTGTGGTGCGGCGAGAGGACCCGTCGGATCGGCGTGTCGTGCGGGTGGAGTTGACGGAACACGGCCGCGTCGTGGGGCGCCATCACCATGAGCAGGTGAAGAAGCGGCTCTTGGAGCTGTTAGGCGAGCTTGAGGGTCCCGATCTGGAGGCGCTGCACCGCGGTCTGGGGCTCCTGTACGAAGCGGCCCAGCGTCGCATGCGGGAGCAGGAGGAAGCGGGCACTTCACCCAGCTCTGGGGAGCAGTCGGCTTGACGGAGGTACGCAATCAATGAAGTCGTTCCGAGAACTGGCGCCATACATGGCGCCCTACTGGTTAGTGGCTGTGCTGGCCCCGCTAGCCATGGCCCTCGAAGTGGCGATGGACCTCTCGCAGCCGCGCTTGATGCAGAGGATCGTCGACGAGGGCATCGCCAAGGGCAACCTCCCGCTAATCCACAGCACCGGTCTGCTGATGATCGGTGCTGCGTTGGTTGGTGTGATCGGTGGCGTTGGCTGCACGATCTTCGCAACGATCGCGGCACAGCGGTTTGCTACGGACTTGCGGGCCGATCTGTTCGGCCGGGTGCAAAGGCTGTCTTTCGGCAACCTGGACCGCCTGGAGACGGGCCGGCTCATCACCCGCCTGACGAATGATGTTGACCAGATGCAGGAGGCCGCAGCGATGGTGTTGCGGATCCTGGTCCGGGCACCCCTGCTCGTGATCGGCAGCCTGATCATGGCCGTCGTCACGTGCCCCTCCCTCTCCCCCATTCTGGTGGCTATCTCGCCACTGCTGATCGTGGTGTTTGTGGCGATCATCCGGCCGGCGCACGTGCTGTTCGCGGCCATGCAAGAGCGTCTGGACCGCGTGAACGTGATCATGCTGGAGAACCTGTCCGGCGTGCGGCTCGTGAAGGCCTTCGTGCGAGGCGCCTATGAGATTGGCCGCTTCGGCAAGGCGAACGACGAGTACATGGTGGACACGACCCGCGCCTCGTCACTGGTGGCCGGGGTGATGCCGAGCATGATGCTCCTGGTGAACCTCGGCGTGGTCGCCGTGATCTGGTTCGGAGGCATCCAGGTGCAGGAGGGTCGCGTACATGTAGGACAGATTCTGGCCTTCATCAACTACCTCACGCAGATGCTGGGGTCGATGATGATGGTGGGGATGTTGATGATGCGCATTGCGCGGGCCGATGCCTCGGCGGAGAGAATCCTGCAGGTCGTTCACATGGAACCGGACGTGCAGGACGATCCGCAGGCAGTGAGCATCGAGCGCAGCCGTGGAGAGGTGCGGTTTGAGGACGTCGACTTCAGCTACGACGGCGAAATGGCAGAGCCGGTGCTGCGTGGGATCTCCTTCGTCGCGGAGCCGGGAGAGACGGTGGCGATCCTTGGGTCGACAGGGTCCGGGAAGTCGACGCTGGTGAACCTGATCCCGCGACTGTACGACGTGAAGGGCGGACGAATTCTGATCGACGGAATCGACATCCGCAAGATGCACCAGCAGGAACTCCGGGAGCAGATCGGGATGGTGCCGCAAGAGACGATCCTGTTCTCGGGGACGATCCGAGACAACCTTCGGTACGGGCGGCCTGAGGCAAGTGATGCCGAGGTGGAGGAGGTGGCACGCCTTGCCCATGCGCACGAGTTCATCTCGAGCTTCCCGGAAGGCTACGACACGGTTCTGGGCCAGCGTGGCGTGAACCTCTCGGGAGGACAGAAGCAACGACTGGCCATCGCGCGGGCCCTGGCGTGTCGGCCGCCGATTCTGATCATGGACGACTGCACGAGTGCCGTGGATGCGTCGACGGAGGCGGAGATCATCGAGGCCCTGGAGACCTGGCCGAGCTCAGGGACCCGCATCGTGGTAGCGCAAAGGATTGGCAGCGTGATTGGCGCTGACCGGATCCTGGTTCTGGACGAGGGCAAGGTGGTTGCCAGCGGGACGCACTCGGAACTCGTGGGGACGTGCCCGATCTACCAGGAGATTGTGCGCTCGCAACTGGGCGACGAGGGGGTGACCGCTCGTGGCTGAGAAGCGCTCTTCGTCGAGTCAGGTGCGCATGCCGGGACCCATGGGTGGGCCACCACGTCACCACATGATCGGTACTGTGGAGAAGGCGGAGGACGTTGGCGGTGTGGCTCGCCGGCTCTGGGGTTACCTGCGTCGCTACCGGGCGCAACTGATCCTGGTGTTCTGTCTGGTGGCAGGGACGACGGGGCTCACGCTGCTGAACCCGTACCTGATCAGCCTGGTGATCGACCGCTGCATCCTACCCCGGAAGCTGGAGGGCCTGGCGCAGATGGCAGGCCTGATGGTGCTGGCGTACCTGCTGACCACGGCCACCACCTGGGGGCAGACGGTGGCCATGATCCATATCTCCCAGCGCACCGTGCGAGACCTGCGCCGGGACCTGTTCGGAGCGCTGCACCGGCTGTCGCTGCGGTTCTTCGACCAGAACCCACACGGCGAGCTGATGAGCCGGCTGACTAATGACACGGAGAATGTGAGCAACACGCTGTCGCAGACCGTTGCGCAGCTCATGACCAGCGTGCTGTCGATCCTTGGTACGACAGTGGTGATGATTGCGCTGAACTGGCGCCTGGCCCTGGTAAACCTGGTGACGGTTCCCTTCGCGCTGGTGATGACCCACTACATTGCGAAGGCGACGCGACAAGGGTTCCGGGATCGGCAGCGGGACCTGGGTGTGCTGAACGGGGTGATCGAGGAGACGATCACCGGCGAGCGCGTCGTCAAGGTGTTCCGGGGCGAGGGAAGGGTCATTGAGCAGTTCGGTGTCGCGAATGACAACCTGCGCGTCACGGCAACCCGCGCGGGCATTCTGGTCGGCGTCATGGGTCCGTGTATGGGGCTGGTGCGGAACTCGGGGTTCGCGCTTCTGGCGGCGGTCGGTGGCTGGATGGTGGCGAAGGGGTGGGCAACGCTGGGCACCGTGGCGGCGTTCTTCACCTACGCCCAGCAGTTCTCGCGGCCGCTGTATGAGATTGCGAACCTGTATGGGACGGTGCAGTCTGCTGTGGCAGGTGCTGAGCGGGTCTTTGCGGTGATCGACGAGGAGCCGGACATGGCGGATGACGCGGACGCGGTACACCTGACCGACGTGAAGGGTGAGGTGCTGTTCGACGACGTGTGCTTCGGGTACGCGCCCGGTGTCCCTGTTCTGCAGCATGTGAGCCTGGAGGCGGCTCCCGGGCAGACGATCGCCCTGGTCGGGCCGACCGGCGCAGGCAAGACGACGATCATCAACCTGCTGACGCGGTTCTATGATGTGGACAGTGGGCGGATTCTGGTCGACGGCCACGACATCCGCCATGTGCGACGGGATGACCTGAGACGGGCTCTCGGGGTGGTACTCCAGGACATGGTTCTGTTCGCGGCCACCGTGCGGGAGAACATCCGCTACGGGCGGCTGGACGCTACGGATGCAGAAGTGGAGGCGGCAGCGAAGATGGCGAACGCCGACGGGTTCATCCGGCGTCTACCGCAGGGATACGAGACGCCACTGTCCGAGGCGGGCAGCAGCCTTAGTCAGGGACAGCGGCAGTTGCTGGCGATTGCGAGAGCGGTGCTGGCGAATCCGTCGATCCTGATCCTGGATGAGGCTACCAGTAGTGTAGACACCCGCACAGAGATCCACATCCAGGAGGCCATGCTGCGGTTGATGGAGGGCCGCACGAGCTTCGTGATCGCGCACCGGCTAAGCACGATCCGGGAGGCCGACTGCATTCTGGTCATTGACGGCGGGCGAGTGGTGGAGCGAGGGACCCATGAGGAGCTGATCGCGGCGCAGGGCGTGTACTACGATCTGCACCGCAGTCAGTTCGGGCTGGCGGCGCGAGAAGAGCAGCCGGCGGCAGTGGTCCAGGGGAGCGACTGAGCGGGTCGTGGTTGGGGTGTGACGAGAAGGCCGGGACCACCCAGAGGGGTGGTCCCGGCCTTTTGTATGCGGGTGTGAGCAGGGCAGTCGTCAGGTCCGAACAGGGAAGCGGGTACCGGAAGAGAGCCCGCTTACCTGCTCCCGTTGGCCAGCCAGAGGACGCCCTTGGGGTAGAGGCAGAAGGGTACGTCGCCAGTGCCCGTGTAGGCCGGGTCGCGCATGATCGCCATGGCCTTGGCATGACCATCACAGAAGACGATGTTGGCAGTTCCGTTGTGACGGTCGGGGATGAAAGCGCTCACGTGGGGAGTGCCGTTCAGGAAGTAGCTGTTGCTGAACTTGTAGTCTGCGGTGCTGTGCGTCCAGTCAGAATCAGCGATGACGCAGGTCTCTGCCGGCTTCTGCAGCTCCGCCAGCGGGCAGCCTGTGCCGACCTTGGTTGTCGAGTTGTAGTGGTGGCGATAGGTGATTTCGCTGTTGATGCCGTAGTCCGTGTCGCCCGTGTACTGCCCGTACCAAGTGCGGCTGGTCGAGGGGCAGTCAAAGACCTGGACGCTCTTCACATAGGGCATGAGCGCCATGTACCAGAGCAGGTTGTTGTGCGTCATACCGTTGAAGGTGAACTTGCACCCGGCCAACTGGAGGTTCACCAGTTGCTCGTCGTAGTCTTGTGCGTACATCATCACCGCGGTGCCCATCTGGCGGGCGTTGCTGAGACATGCCGTCTGGCGAGCTTTCTCTCGGGCTCTGGCAAACACCGGGAACAGGATGGCTGCCAGGATCGCAATGATTGCGATCACCACCAACAACTCGATCAGCGTAAAACCCTTGCGGCTAGACATTCGACGCACTCCTTCCTGGAGATGGGTACGGCTCGCGCTAGTAAGGCGGTTCCCCCGGTATACGACGATTCCACCGTGGCCTATTCGTTACCTGGTTGGTCATACCTGCACCCAAGAGGATAGCACTGGTGTGTTTCTCAAGTATGTCTGATGAAGGGAAGGTATGATTGGATACTACGCCTTGGGGCGAAGGCGAGGGGCGAAGGCACCTCACCCCCTGCCTTCGGCGTCCCTCTCTCCACGCAGTGGCGTAACGACGCGCCGCTTTGGGCGAGGGGGAAAGGCAACGGCGGAAGGCAAAGGCCCCTCACCCCGGCCCTCTCCCGGAGGGAGAGGGAGAGAAGCACGGCGACCCCTGCTGCTTCCCAGAGCGCGAGGGAGAAGGGTTCGTGTCGGCGCTTGTCGAACTTCTTGGCGTTGCGACAACACACAATCCTCCTTCTCAGGAAGTGGTGCTTGATGCGAGCAAGACAGATCATCCTGTCGCTGCTGGTGCTGGTTGTGGCGCTCGGGCCGGCATGGTCCGACGTCCGCCTGCCCCACGTCTTCGGAAGCCACATGGTGCTGCAGCGGGACATGGCAATGCCCGTGTGGGGATGGGCCGAACCGGGCGAGCAGGTCACGGTGCGCCTCAGTGACAAGGCCCCGGTAACGACACAGGCCGGAGCAGAGGGCAAGTGGCAGGTGACTCTCCCGGCCGCGCAGGCTGGAGGGCCCTTCCAACTGAAGGTCACAGGGCGCAACGAGATCGTGCTGGACGACGTTGTGGTGGGCGAAGTGTGGGTGTGCTCGGGGCAATCGAACATGGAGATGACGGTTCAGTCGAGCAACAACGCGGCCGACGAGATCGCCGCGGCCAACTTCCCGCTGATCCGGCAGATCAAGGTTCCACGGGTTACCGCAGGCTTCCCGTCAGAGGACTTTACGGGAGACTGGCAGGTCTGCAGCCCGACCACAGTGGCGCCCTTCACGGCGGCCGGCTACTTCATGGCCCGCGAGCTGTACCGCGAACTGGGTGTGGCCGTTGGCCTGATTAACACCTCCTGGGGAGGCACGCGCATTGAGCCGTGGACGCCGCCGGTTGGCTTCGCCCAGGTGCCGGCCCTCAAGAGCATCTACGACCAAGTGACACTGACCGACCCGCGGTCTGAGGCGTACAAGAAGATGCTGGGGGAGTATGTAACCGGCCTCGACAAGTGGATGGCGCAGGCCAGGACCTCGCTGGCAGAGTCGAAGCCTCTCGATCCCGCCCCGGCCTATCCCGATGGACTCAAGCCACTCACCGGCAACGGCCAACCGACCGCGCTGTACAACGCGATGGTGAGCCCGCTTATTCCCTTCGCGATTCGCGGCGCCATCTGGTATCAGGGCGAGGCGAACCACGGTGAGGGGATGCTGTACACCGAGAAGATGAAGGCGCTCATCGGTGGCTGGCGGGCGTTGTGGAAGCAGGGCGACTTCCCCTTCTACTATGTGCAGATCGCGCCGTACAACTACGGCAATGAGGATCCGAACATCCTGCCGACCTTCTGGGAAGCCCAGGGAGCTGCTGAGGCGATCCCGAACACCGGCATGGTCGTCACCAACGACATCGCCGACCTCACCAACATCCACCCGAAGGACAAGCAGACAGTCGGCAAGCGTCTGGCGGCCCTGGCCCTCAAGGGTGCCTACGGGCGTAACGAGGTGGTGGCGAAGGGTCCGACTTACAAGAGCATGAAGATCGAGGGCGACAAGATTCGGATCAGCTTCGACAACGTCGGCAGCGGTCTGGTCTCTCGCGACGGCAAGCCGCTGGACTGGTTCGAGATCATTGGCACGGACACTGACTTCGTGCCCGCTCAGGCCGTGATCGAGGGCGACACGGTGGTCCTGTCGTCGCCGGAGGTCAAGGAACCAGTCGCGATGCGCTTCGCCTGGCACCGGGATGCGAACCAGAACCTGATGAACCGTGAGGGGTTCCCGGCACTGACCTTCCGGGCCGGCGAAGTGCCGCAGATCGACTGGATGGCGCTGAAGGTTAAGGAGGCCAAGCAGTACCAGTTGGTATACGAACTGGACCTCAAGAAGGCTGCACGGGACATCAAGTACGACATCGACAACCATGCGGGGGTCGGTCCCTTCGACCGCATCGCCTACTACCTGGAGCTGCAGCAGTTCGGCAAGCCGAGCACCTATGTGTGGGTGTCGATGGACGCCTTCACCAAGGACGTCACCAAGATCGGCATCCCGACCATCGCTTCGAAGGCGGTGTTCCAGCAGAAGGTCTCGAACATGAACGTGGTTTCCAACGTGCGAAGTGTCGTCACGGGCGAGGGAATCACGACGGGCAACATCGAGTTCTGGCCCAACAACTACGGGGCGACGAACGCGGTCAACGTCGCGAGTGCGTCGGCGCAGGTCTGGGACTTCGGCGACCAGTACAGCGCGCCGGAGGATGGCTATGGCTCGATGCAGGTACACAACTACGGGGCGAAGCAGACGATCTTCGCCTTCAACAACTGGAAGGCCGGCGGAAGGGCCGACCTGGGGATTGGCAATAGCACCGGCGCCAATCCCGACTGGACCTTTGCTGCGAACGCCGACCAGTACAGCGTGCGCAAGCTGCGGGTGCTGGTGAAGCCGGCCGGGTAGTGCGGCTCGGTAACCAAGTGGAGCTACGACAGGAGACGGAACTGCCTGCCCTTCGCGGTCGGCGGTTCCGTCTTCTGGTTCTCGGGCACTGGTTGCCTGGGTATGCTGTCTTCTGGGCGTCGGCGGGAATTGTCGCGTTCTTGAACGAAACGTTAGGAGTTGGGAGAGACGGCGGTGGTAGACTCTTTTGTGATTCCATTCTGGTGTGCAAAGGAAGGGGTTACTATGGAGCGGTTTACCACGCCCTTATTCGCGATGGTGCTGTTTGCCCTGTTGCTCCTCCTGCTCGGCGGCTGTGGGGCCGGGTTCTCCCCTACCTCGGACGGCCAGGGGACCGGTCCGATCTCGAGTGCTGCCGCCCCTAAGGCGGCGGGCGGTGCCGACCTGCAGCCCGTGCTGATCGGCTTCAAGAGCGCGCCTGGCCCCTCTGACCAGGGCCTCATCAAGAGCGCTGCGGGTAAGATCAAGTACACCTATCATCTGATTCCTGCGGTGGCGGCGAGCCTGCCTGCTCAGGCTATCACCGCGCTCTCGCACAACCCCCGGATTGAGTACATTGAGCCGGACGCTGTAGCCACGGCGATTGGCGACACCCCTCCCTGGGGTGTCAGCCGCGTCAACGCCGACGACGTCTGGACGAGCGGCAACACCGGCGCCGGGGTCAAGGTAGCGGTGATTGACACCGGCATCGGCTACAACCACCCCGACCTCTCCGCCAACTACAAGGGCGGCTACGACTTCGTGAACGATGACAACGACCCCATGGATGACGAGGGCCACGGGACGCATGTCTCGGGCATCATCGCTGCGGCAGACGACAATGGGAACGTCGTGGGCGTGGCACCGGGTGCCGCCCTGTACGGCGTCAAGGTTCTCGACAGCAGGGGCTCCGGCTACTACAGCGACATCATCGCCGGCATCCAGTGGGCCGTGACAAACGGGATGAACATCGCCTCGATGAGCCTGGGCGGGACGGTCGGGTCGAAGTCGCTGCAGAAGGCCTGCGATGCCGCCTACAAGGCGGAGGTGCTGGTGGTGGCGGCGGCCGGCAACTCCGGGAGGGCAAACGGGAAGGGCGACACAGTGTCGTACCCGGCCAAGTATGCCTCGGTCATCGCTGTGGCGGCGTCGGACAGCAACAACCTTCGGGCCTCGTGGTCCTCTACCGGCTCGGCAGTCGAACTGACCGCCCCGGGAGTGGGCATCCTATCCGACAAGCTTGGGGGCGGAACAGTCAGCTACAGCGGGACCTCCATGGCCTGCCCCCACGTGTCTGGGTGTGCGGCTCTCGTGATTGCCTCGGGAGTCACCAAGGCTGCTGATATCCGCAGTCGGCTTGACAGCACGGCCACGGATCTCGGTGCGGCTGGACGTGACACTTGGTATGGCTATGGTCTGGTGAACGCGCAGAAGGCCGTGACCCCGTTGGCTCTCGCCTCGCGTTAGGTCAACTCAGGGTAGTAAGGTGAGCATGAACGGCAGGAGCCAGGCGGCTCCTGCCGTTGTCGTGTTTGATAGAGCGGAATCTGCGTATTGCTGACAGGAGGTGCCGGACGTGAGGAGAGGCGCAAGGTACGGCTATAGGAAGCCGTTACACACAACCGGTTGACACGACTTTCCCGTTTCGCTATGTTAGTTATGTGGGTATATAAACGTCGGTCGTTTCGCAGGCCTTCGGGCCTATCCTGAACGGAGGTGCATGAGGGGTATGAGCAAGCGGACCGGCTTCACCCTGATCGAACTGCTCGTGGTCATCGCCATCATCGCGATCCTGGCGGCGATCCTCTTTCCTGTGTTCGCACGCGCGCGCGAGAAGGCACGCCAATCGAGCTGCCAGAGCAATCTGAAGCAACTCGGCCTCGCCTTCAACATGTACATTCAGGACTACGACGAGCGTTTCCCGCGAGGGGCCGGGTACATTGCCCCGTCCAATCTTCTCTCCCCCGGCAATCAGGGCGAGTTCTTCCTGGAGCTTACCCCCTACATCAAGAACACGCAGATTTACAACTGCCCCTCGGGTCTCCAGAACGGCTTCGCGTGCGGTGGCGTGAGAGACACCTCTCTGGGCTTCGGTGTCGCGTATGCCCGCAATACGTGGATTGACCGCGACGCGATCGCTAGCATCGAGTACCCGGCCGCCTGCATTCTGCTTGCCGACGGTGGGTCCAACAACTACATGCGGCTGTACTGCACGCAGGCAGAGGCGACGGCTGCGGGCTCCGGCAACTACGCCTGGTCCTGGAACCGACATAACGACGGCTGCAACTACCTCTTCGTCGACGGGCACGTGAAGTGGGTGACCTTCAACCCGAGCGCAGCGGGGAACTTCGGGAACATCAACTTCCATATGCACGAGACCTACCACCCGTAACCGATACTGTTGCGACTACCCACGAGCGGGGCGCCGAAGGGCGTCCCGCTTTTTTGTGCGCGGCTGGTTTGGGCCGCGCTCTCGGCGGAGCAGTCTGGGCGCCGAGAGGAGGTGCTGCCGGGAGGGCGAGAAGCGTAAGATGGGCGGCGGCGATCGCTGTTAGGGGAGTGAGGGAAGAACTGAACGCTTGCAGGAGGATTTCGTCAGTAATATGTGCGAAGGAGTGCATTCCGGCCGCGTTGACGGAGGGAATGCGCCTGTGCGGGCCTTCGGGCCCAATCCGAACGGAGGTGCTGACGGGATATGAGCAAGCGGACCGGTTTCACCCTCATCGAACTGCTGGTCGTCATCGCCATCATTGCAATCCTAGCTGCGATTCTCTTCCCTGTGTTTGCCCGCGCCCGCGAGAAGGCACGGCAAGCAAGCTGCCAGAGCAATCTCAAGCAGATTGGCCTCGCCTTCGCCATGTACGTGCAGGACTACGACGAACGCTTCCCGCGGGGCGCGACGTATGTTGCCCCGGCCACCATTCTTGACCCCCTCAACCAGGGCGAGTGGTTCCTGGAGCTTGCCCCGTACATCAAGAACACGCAGGTCTACAACTGCCCTTCGGCCGTTCGCACCGGTTTCAGCTCCGGCGGTCTGACGGACACCTCTCTGGGCTTTGGGGTCGGGTACACCCGGAACCAGTTCATCGACACCGACCCGATCGCCAACATCGAGTACCCAGCCGCCTGCATCCTGCTGACGGAGGGGACGAACAACTACTTCCGCATCTACTGCAAGGCCTCGGAGGGCGGCAACTACGCCTACAACTGGGACCGGCACAACGAGGGCTGCAACTACTTGTTTGTTGACGGCCACGTGAAGTGGGTGAAGTTCAACCCGAGTGCAGCAGGCAACTTCGGGACGATCGACTTCCACACGCACGAGACCTTCCATCCGTAGTTGTGGTATTATGCTGTGTCAACGCGCGGGGGACGCCGAGCGGCGTCCCCCGCTTTCTTTTGTGAGACCATGGATCAGAGAGATACCCGCATTGCAGACGCCCCAAGGGGGCAGGCCAAAGGGATCTGGGTCGGCTTCGGGATCGTGTTTCTCACGGCCCTGACCGTCCGGCTTGCCGTCCTGCACCCGATCCTGGACTTCTACGATTTCATCAAGTACCCCGTTCTCGCTTCGTCGCTGATGCAGCAGGGCTCCCATGAGCCCTTCAATGCGAGCCCCCTGTACATCTACTTTTGGTGCGGAATGCACCGGATCTTCAACTACACCACCTTTGGCCCGCGGGTCGTGCAGCTTTTCATCGGCAGCCTCTCCTGCGGCCTCACCTACTTGTTGGCTTTGCGCTTCGTGCCCTGGGGCTGGGCGCTGGGGACCGGACTGGTGGCGGCCTTCTTCGCGCCCTTCGTGGCCCATGACGGTTGCTTCCTGTCGGAGTTCCTGGTGCTGTTCCTGAACGTGGCGGCCTTCGTGGCACTCTACCGGGCCTGGGACAAGGCGCATGTGGGATGGTGGGCCTTCTCGGGGATACTGTTAGGGCTGTCGGCCATTGCGAAGCCGAACATCGTGCTGCTCTTCCCCTTCCTGATTCTGTGGGGAGCCTGGGTGCCACGTGCGGAGCGTCGGCGGCAGGTAGTGGGCGCTTGCCTCGCCTGTGTCCTTGCCGGGTGTTTCGTGTTGGGGATCATGTGGCGCAACTGGCGTGTCGGCGGTGAAGCGATTCCGGTGATGAGCGACGGCGGGATCGTGTTCTACATCGCCAACAACGTGCTGGACCGGGGCCTGTCCTACTACTGGCCGCGCAGTGAGCAACTCTTCCCGCTGGGGCAGCTTGACCCGACGCACCGGATCGCCCGGGAGATCGCCTGCAAGCTCACGGGAAGGCAGTTGTCGATCGGGGAATCCGGCGACTTCTGGTTCGCCAAGGGGCTGGAGTTCGCCCGGCAGCATCCGGGGCAGTATGCGTGGCTGGCCGTGCGCAAGGTGTTCTACTTCTGGAACGACTATGAAGTGCCCGATACGATGGCTCAGCATGTGCGGCTCACCGGGCTCAAGGGCTGGTGGTGGCTGCACTTCGGCCTGATCGCACCGCTGGCGCTGCTGGGGTTGATCACGGCGGCGCGGGACGTGCGCTCGTACCTGCCGCTGTACCTGTATGTGGGGCTGTACCTGCTGACCGCGATCCTGTTTGGGGTGGAGTCGCGCTACCGCTTGCCGGTGGTGCCGGTGCTGATGGTGTTCGCCGCGGATGCCGGTGTGTGGGTTGTGCGGACGGTGCGGTCGAAGCGCTGGGGACTGATTGTGGCGGGGGTGGTTGTGGTCGGTCTGGCCGGCTGGGTGTGCAACGTGCGCGACTATGAAATCCGCAAGTCAGCCACCCGGATGGACATCAACTTGCAGCAGTTCGACCATGCGCAGGCGCTGGTTGACCGCCAGAAGTACCAGGAAGCGCTGCCGATTCTCGACGAGATCATCGGCCAAAAGAGGCTGTATGAGGCGGTCGTGGATGCCTGGTCACTGCGCTATCAGGCCTTGCGGGCGATGGGTGATCGGGCCGGTGCAGAGAAGGCCTTCGCGCAGGCGCTGGGACCCCTGGCGACGGATCTTGTTCCGCCCTGGCCGGCAGCTTCGCGTGGCGACCTGGAGCAACAGGTGGCTCAGGATCCAGACAACGTCTTTGCACAGCGGGAACTGGGGTATGTGGCGTGGAAGGAAGGCGACCTTGAGACGGCAGAGCGTGCCTTCCGGCGAGTGGTGTACCGGGCTCCGCCCCATGTGTCCGGGCACTACAATCTGGCGGTGGTGCTGACAGCCGAGAGCCAGACAGAGGAAGCCCGAGATGAGCTGCAGATCGCGCTTGACCTGATGCCCCAGATGCTCCCGGCTCAGGTGCTGCGAGACCAGCTTGGCCCCGGCGTGCCCTAAGCATCGGCTACACGCACGGTCTGGTCCGAGACACCACGGCCCGGGGGCGCTAGCTCTCGGGCATCTCCATGTGAACCGAGGCGCGCAAGACCATGCCCGCGACCCAGGGGTGCGGGTGTGAAGCCTGGGGTTCGACGTCGGGCACCGTGATGGGCACCCCCAGCAACTCCGCTACCGCACGGGCGACCTGCGGCCACTCGATGAGCTGCAGGCAAAGGTTGGCACCACCACAGGGCGGCGCGTCGACTCGGTGGACGCAAGGCGAACAGTAGGCCTCCGCCCAGAAAAGGCGGAAGCTCCCCTCCAGCGGCTGGAAGGCTGCAGGCGTCTCAGGGCCCCACAGGGACACCGTCGGCGTTCCGAAGGAAGTCGCCAGGTGGAGCGGGCCACTATCGTTGGTCAGCATTGTGTCGGCCCGTTCGAGCAGGGCGAGGAAGGCACCGAAGGAATGAAGGCCGGCGGCATTCGCGATGCGGCGTTGCAGCGAGGCGCCGACCAGCTTGCGCACGGACTCGGTGTAGTCGCGCTCCGAGGGTGCACCGGTCATTACCACGAGCACATCGTCGCGTGAAGCGAAGACCTCCATCACGCGCGCGAAGCTCTCCGGACTCCAGCGTCTCTCCAGACACAGCTCCCCCGCATTCACGTTCACGATGAGCAGCTTCCTGCCGTCGGCGCCCTCGCTCTTGAGGAAGGCGTTGGCCTCGTCCCGGTCCTGCTGCGTCAGGCACGGCGGCAGAGGCTGCCCGACCTTCACCGTGAGACCGAGAGCGCGCCCCAGTTGGCGGTAGGCTTCCTGGGTATGGCGCAGGCGGTTCTCGTAGACAACATGCGTGTAGATGCCCTGGCGGAAGCGTGTGGTGATGAGGTAGAAGCCGGCGCGGTCTCGGGCACAGGTGAGAGTCGAGAGGATCGTCGAGAACTTCGAGTGCACCTCAAGGTCGATCACGAGCTGGTAGGGATGGCGCCACACGTGAAGCAGCCACCCTAGGACTGTGGTGAGGAGTCGCCCGTAGGTGCTGTCGTCGAGGGTCAGCACCTCGTCGATTTGCGGGAGGCGTTCGACCAGCGGACGGGTGCTTCGGAAGCAGAGGAAGGCCAGGTGGGAATCCGGGTACCGCTCGCGAAGAGCCTGAAGGAGGTGCGTCGCGTGGATGATGCTCCCAAGGCCAACGAGCTTGATGACGAGGATTCGGCGCGGCGGCGTCTTGAGCGAGTGGTCACGTCGCAGGATAGCACCGAGGACCCGTGCAAGGGCGTTGAGAAGGCCGCACAGGGGAGCCCCGATGAGGGTATCCATACGACGCTGTTGTTGTAGACGTGCCATGGGCCGCTCCGACGGTCGCGCGTGACAGGGAGTTGCGAAGGCTGCAGCACAGAGCCTAAGCGGCTTGTTCCCCCTGCGCGGGTGCGGGTCCTCCAAGCGAGGGTGGTAGTGTCGGGAAGGCACGGACAGGACCTCAAGGGACGGGCGCCGAATAAGTGCAAAGGTGTGGACCGGCTCTGCCGGTAAGTCCGAGCACTGTGAGTTGTCAGCGAACTGGGTCGGAGGTCCAGAATCTGCTCATGGTTACCGCGGCGAGACCTGCTTCGCGTCTGGCCCTGCTGCTCTTCGGCCTCCTGGTTGGGGCCATAGTGACAGGTTGTCGGCCGGAGGTGAGCGCGGTCGCCGTACAACGCGCACCACTGAACTACACGCTGACGGCCTCCGGACTCGTTGAGTCTGAGAGCTCGGACGTGGGCTTCCAGACAACCGGGCGGATCGTGCAGTTGTACGTGAAGGAAGGCGATCGCCTTCGCCGGTCGCAGCTCCTGGCTCGCCTTTCCCCTCTTCCCTCAATCCTGGATACGCTGGATGCCTCAGACGTTATCACCGCGCCCTATGACGCGCGGGTGGTGATGGTGTATGAGCGCGTCGGCGCCGTGGTGAACCCCGGACAGGCGGTGCTGCGGCTGATCTCCGACGAGGCGCCGTGGGTGACCGTGTTTGTGGAGAGCGAGGATGCGGTGCACCTGCGTCGCGGTCACCATCTGCAGTGTCGTGCGGGCGGGTACTTGAGTCAGGCCTGGGAACTGGTGGTGGAGCAGGTCGGCAGTCAGGCTGTGGTGCGGCCTGATCTCCCGGGGTCCTCGCGACAGGTGCGAGTGCGGTGCTCGGTGGCAAGCCCAGGCTTTCCGCTGGCTCCGGGCTCGGAAGTGGATGTCGACGGTGAGGTAGCGCTTGTCGCGGACGCGTTGCTGGTTCCGACGGCGGCGGTGGTGCGTGGTCCCTCGGGCGATCAAGTGTGGGTGGTGACGGAGGGGCGAGTGAAGGCACGACCGGTGCAGGTCGGCCCGAACAACTTCGATCTCATCGTGGTTACTCAGGGACTCCAAGAGGGCGAGACGGTGGTGGTAGAGGGTAAGGCCGGACTGCGGGAAGGCGAAAGCGTCAAGGTGCAGCCGGAGCCTGGGGCCACCACTGCGCATCGAGAGGGCGAGTGAGGATGCCTGGTGCTGAGGCGAGCTCGCACGCCCTGGTGTCGGTGGACCTGTGGAAGCAGTACCGCATGGGCGACGTCACCGTGGATGCGCTCCGGGGAGTGAACCTGGAGCTTCCCAGGGGGCGGTTCGTGGTGCTGGTCGGTCCGAGTGGCTCGGGGAAGACGACGCTGCTGAACCTTGCCGGGGGCCTCGATACGCCGACCCGAGGCGAGCTGACCGTCTTCGGCAGCCTGCTATCGGGGATGGACGAGCAGCAGCTTACTGAGTACCGGCGCAGCACGGTTGGCTTCGTGTTCCAGATGTTCAACCTCGTTCCAACCCTCACGGCGCTGGAGAACATCCGACTGGTCGCGGAACTGGTGGGCACCGACGAGCTGTCGGAGGCGGTGCTGGCGGATGTGGGACTTGCGGACCGGGCGAACCAGCTCCCGGCACAGCTCAGTGGTGGTGAGCAGCAGCGGGTGGCGATTGCCCGGGCGCTGGTCAAGCAGCCGCGGATCCTGCTGGCGGATGAGCCGACGGGCGCCCTGGACTTCGAGACCGGGCGAGATGTGCTGACGTTGATGTGGGAGGCGACTCGCAGCCGGGGCATGACGGTGCTGATGGTGACGCACAACCAGGCCTTCGAGAAACTGGGGGACCTCGTGGTGAGAGTGCGGAGTGGGATGGTGGCGGAGGTGGTTCCGGGTGCGGGTCTTCACCCCGGAGAGCTTCGCTGAGTGGAAGCGCGTCCTCGGCTCGAAGATGCTGTGGCGGAAGCTCGGGGCCGACATGCGAGCCCTGAGTCATCAGACCATCGTGCTGATGGTGCTGGTGTGCCTGGGAATTGCGCTGTTTGTGGGGCTGTACGAGGCGTACCAGAACGTCACGGGGATCTACGACAGGATCTACCGGTCGACGCGGATGGCCGATGCCTCGGTGCAGTTCGACCTCGGCCCGGCTAGTCTCGCTGAGCGAGCACGAGCGCTGCCCCATGTCCGCGAGGTTATCGGCCGGCTGTCGAGGGACGGCGCAATCCTCCAGCGCGGTCGTGAGCGAGAGCGGGTCATCGGACGGTTCATTGCCGTTCCACCGACGGGCAAGTCCACCGTGAACGGTTTGTGGCTGGTCGCGGGCCGATCGGTTGACAGTCCCCGCGAGGCGGTTCTGGAGCAGCAGTTCGCGAAGGACAACGGCTACGCGGTCGGCGACACCATCAAGTGCAGCTACCAATCGACAGAGCGTGAACTGACGATTGTAGGTCTCGCGACGAGCCCCGAGTACATCTACCCCGTTCCCTCTCGCCATGCGCTGTTCATCGCACGCGGGACCTTCGGCGTGGTGTTCATCTCCCAGCAGCGGGCTGAGGAGTGGTTCGGCAAGGGCACGCAGATCAATGAGGTCCACTGCCTCACGGACCCGGGGCACCAGGCGGAAGTGGTCGGAAAGCTTGAGGCGCTGGCCAAGCCCTACGGGGTTCGATTCGCGTATGTGCAGGACGAGCAGCCGAGCAAGAAACTGCTGACCATGGACCAGCAGGGTCTGGCGACCATGAGCGTGTTCTTCCCGGTGATGTTCCTGAGCGCTGCGGGGCTGTCGCTGTATGGGGCGCTGCTGCGGATCGTGCGGCTACAGATGCCGATCATTGGGACGCTTCGCGCCAGCGGATTCACGAGAGGAGAAGTGCTGACCCAGTACGGGCTGCAGGGCGTGCTCATTCCCCTGGGAGGGGCGATCCCCGGCGTGGTCTTCGGGCACCTGATGGCGGTGGGGATGAACCGGCTGTACGCAGGTGTGCTCCGGCTGCCCATGACCAGCGCGGCAGTGCATAGGGAAACGATGGTTGCCGGGCTGGTGATCGCGCTGACGACGGGACTGGTGGCGGCCTTCGTGCCCGCGCGGCTGGCGGCCAAGGTTCCCCCGGCGATGGCCATGCGCGGAGACCTGGAGGGTCGTGGTCGAGCCGCGCTGCGTCCCTTCTTTGAGCGATGGATTCAGCGGGTGGCGGTGTTCTACCGGATTCCGCTACGGGGTATCCAGCACCGAGCCTCACGCACACTGTTCGCAGTGGGCGGCGTCGCAAGCGGGACGATCATCATGGTGACCACCCTGGGGCAGTACGTCTCGACGCTGGACGCAATAGACGAGTTCCTCACCGGCACCCGCAAGTATGAGATTGACGTGCAACTGACGGGGCCGGACTCAGTGGCAGTCGCTCGGGCGGCGGCACAGGCTCCCGGAGGTGGCGCCGTCGCGCCGACGGTGAATGTGCCGGTCCGGGTGCGCAGCAGCTCGGGCACAGGGGAGCTGGTTCTCACCGGGCTGCCAGCCGGTCAGGACCTGCTCCACGTTCGCACTGTTGCCGGGGGCAAGATGAGGCTCCGGCCCGGTACGGTCTGGCTTCCGCGACGGCTGGCCGAGCGTTTGCATATAGAGCCCGGCGACCCGGTGCAGGTGGAATGGGAAGGGTCGAGTCGGCGTCTGCGACTGCGGAGAGAGATGCAGGTGGCGGGCCTGCTGGACGTCACGATGGGGAACAGCGCCTACGGGGAGTACAAGGACGTGCGGCGGTCGCTGGCAGACCGTGCGTGGCCAGAGAGCTCCTTCGGCGCGCTCTTCGACTGTGCTCGCGAGAGGAGCGAGTCTTTCCGGCGCCGCCTGGAGCGCTCGGATGGGGTTGTGGCGGCCATCACGACCGCCGACGTCTCGCGCGACATCGACCAGCAGATGGCGATGACCTACATCTTCATCGGGGTTCTGTTGGGCTTCGGCACGCTACTGGCGGGGTCGGCGATCCAGAGCGTGGCGACCGTCACCTTGCTGGAGCGTACTCGGGAACTGGCGACGCTGAGGAGTCTGGGGTTCAGTGCGAGTGCCACGGCCTGGCTGGCGGGGATGGAGTTGTTCCTGCTGGCGGTAGTCGGGTTGGTGCTCGGGCTCCCGCTGGGTGCGGCGATCAACGCGGCCTTCCTCAAGTCCTTCACTACGGAGAACATGGCTTTCCGGGCGATTCTGCCGGCCTGGGTGTTCATCTTCATCAGTGTGCTGGTGCTGGCCTTGGTGCTGCTGTCGGTGTGGACGGGTGGACGCCGCCTGGCTCGCATGAGCCTGCCCGAGGCGACGAAGGCGCGCGAGTGAGCGGGATAGCGGCAGGTTGTGGGAGAGGTGATCGATAGGGCGCCGGGAGAGGTCTCCCGGCGCCCTATCGGTTCGTGGAAGAGGCACGTTGGCCTGCGTTATGCTCAGCGTCCCCGTTGTGAATTGGCCACCAGCCACTGCAGCCAGGCGCTGCCGGTGACCGGCTGCCCGCCGATCCTTCGGATTGTGGCGGTCGTTGCGTCCGAAGTGAGGGAACGCGGCCCGCAGAGCAAGGGTTTGGTTCCCGTCTGGGCCGACATCACTGCCGCCCCCTTGTCGCGGGAAGGTACCCCGATCGGGAGCACTACCCCATCCCCCACCGACTGAACGCCACCCTCGAACCTGACTGAATCGCGATCGTTCACGTCAACCGTCACCGGCGCAGCGACGGCGATCCACTGCACCCAGGCTCCGGTCACGGCTTTGCCTGACAAGTCGCTCAGGTAGAGGGTAAAGCCGTCGACGCGATTGTTGACCGCGGCGGCAAGGACTGCCTTGCCGTTCTCTTGCGCATTGCACACGATCACCGGTGGAACCGCGAAGGGAGTAGTGAACTTGACGTTCGCACCGCTGTTGAGCTTGGCCACGTTGCCCTGAAGGTTTGCGCTTCCGGCGGCAGGACTGAAGGCAAGATAGCACAGCGTGGCCGCCAGGGCAGGCTGTCCATCGGCACGAAGTGCAGAGACCGCAAAGCCCCGTTCGGAGTTGTTCACTGCGCAGACGGCGAGGGGCGCGCTGCCCTCGACGGCTGAGAGGACGATGATCGGAGGGCTGCTGAAGGCTCGCGAGAAGGAGAGCTTCTGACCGTCCTTGCTTTTGACTGTGCGAGATAGCAGGAGGGGACGCGTGCCCCCACCAGCGGCAGGGCCCGTGCAGATCGCTACGAAGGACCGGGAGAGCACGGTCCGGTCGCCGTCGGTCTTGAGCTCCACGACAAGCTCGTAGGCACCGGTTGGCACGGAGAGGGACCAGGTCGGTGAGGAGCTGGCTGAGAGCCAGTCGCCAACAGTCCACTGGGAGGTGCCGTAGGCCCGGTGAAGCAGTCGCGCCTGGGTTGACTCGGTCAGCGAGGCGCGGACCGACAGTGCACCGGACGGGGCCGTCTGCGCCGTCAGGTAATCCACTCGCGAGTCAGTGGAGGCACGGCTGCCGGAGTCGTAGTTGGTGGCGGTGGTAACGGCCCAGGCACAGGGGCTCTGACTACTGTTGCGGTTCGCGGCGTTCCGGAGGTACACATGGCCCGTGCCGGGCTGCTTCACGCCGGAGAGGTAGAAGTAGTAGGTCTTGCCGGGGGTGAGCCCCGTGACGGTCATGTCATGAGTAGTCGAAGTAGTGGCGTCTTCGAGGTTCCCGCCCTGACTTGAGCTGGAGGGCGGGCTCATGGTGCGGTCGCTCCACTGGAGGCGGGTCGTGGTCGGGACGTCGGTGGTCCAGGTGACATGCACGGAGGTCGGAGTGCTCTGGAAGACCGGTGCCGAGGGTGTGATCGTCGGGGCCGACGAACTCAGATCGACCGACCCGGCACTCGCCAGGGGCGTCACCAGCGCCCAGTCGGTCGCGAGGTCATAGCGTGCCGAAGCTGTGCCGCCGCCCGTCGGCTGAGCCGAGATCCTCACATAGTAGGGCATCCCCATCGTGATACCGGTCGCCGTGAGGCTGTGGTTCTGGATCGGGGCCGTGTCTGTGACCGAACCCTCCTGCCCCGGAGCGGGCGGGCCTGCGAAGTCAGGCGGCAGGATGCGCCAAGTCAGGCGGCCGGTCGCGGCCTTGTCGGTTGTGAACTGGGCAACAATCTGCCCGGAGCTTGCGACGACCCGGACCGAGGTGAAGTCAAGGGTTGTCGGGTTCGAGGACCCGCCCGGAGAGGAAGACTGGCCGACGGAGACGCGGCAGATATCGTAGGAGCGGCCGCCCGTCGAGTCGTTGAAGAGGCTGGCGTTGGGAGCCGCATCGGGGACCTGCGGGTCGACCGTCAGAAGCACATCGTACACACCGGCCTGCGGGAAGGTGTAGGAGACGGTGCTCCCGGTCCGGGGTGTGCCGTCGCCGAAGTCCCAGGTGTAGTTGACGGACTGCTGGTTCTCGGGAAGGCGGCTCGTATCGGCGGTGAAGGTGACCGACTGTCCCGGTGAGATCGTGCGCCAGGGACCGGCCTCGGCGATGTTGGCGGTGAAGGCCGGCTGCAGTGTGAGCCACGCCTGAGCGGCAGTCTGCTCATCGGCGGCGGCACCGGTCGCAACCAGTTCGGCGGTGACCTCCATTTTGTCGAAGTGACTGACGCCCATATCGTAGGCGCGGAGGATGACCTGACCGCGCCAGCCGAAGGAGAGCTGCTGAAGGCCCTTGGTGGCGAAACTGGTAGAGACCGAGGTGTCGTTGTCGGCCGTGCTTGACCAGGAGGAGACGGCATCCCGCTGAGTGACGTAGCTCCACGGGTTCAGCCACTGGTCCTGCTTGACCCCGGCAAGGGGTACCGTCCTCCAGCCATCGTCAGTCTGCGGCGCACCAGCGACATGGAGGCGGAGATAGGCACGCCCGCGGTACTGCGAAGTCGGGGAGGCGCCTGCCGTACACGAGGGCTCGATGGTGAACTGGAAGGGAATGCTGGCGGTGGTGAAGGTCTCGTTGAAGGTGACGGTTTTCGTGCGCGTGGCAAGGGTCGAGGTCGGGACCGTCAGGGAGTCGGTGGTCAAGCCAACGCTGCCGACCGTGTTGCGGGCAGGGGCGACAGAGGAACTCGCACCCGAGGGAACCGTGTAGTTGGGCACCTTGCGGCGGACGATCACCCGGTGGCCGAGACTGGGATCGTCCACGCTGTAGTAGTCGTCGCGAGTGGGACGACGCGAAGCTCGGTAGAGACGGGCCGCCTCGTCCAGGCCGATGACGTGGTTATCGTAGGCGATCACCAGCAGGTACTCGCAGGCGAGCATCGCTCCGAAGAAGGCGGCACCACCGGCACCCATCTGCGCACCGCAGCTCAGAGTGCGCGCCTGCCCACCCTCGTCGTCCTCGAAGTAGTACAGCCCGCCGAGGTCATCGAAGAGAGCCCAGCTCCCGAAGCCGTCCATGGACATTGCTGCAGAGAGGACAACCCAGCGTCGGAGGGGGTCGAGGTACCAGTTGGAGGGCAGATCGTTCGCCGAGAGCGTTCCGCCCCAGGCGTAGCGCTGGTAGTAGTAGTCAGGGGCATTGAAGGTGCCCGTGGCGAGGTTGGGGTTCGGGATGGGGGAACCGTTGAGTTGCTGGTACAGGGTTGTGCTGTATCTGCGCCAGAACCCGGAAGGTGGCGAGCCGTACTCGAAGAGCGCGCCGTTGGTCCAGGGAGCGGTTGTGGCAAGGTGTTGCTCCCACTTCGCGGAGCTCTGCACGTAGTTGAGCTTGGCCACGAGCGAGGGGTTGTGAGGCATCTCGAAGGTGGCGCGATTGCTCACATAGAGGGGCCGCCACTCCCAGTCCGTCGCAGTGAACCCCTCGGGATCGGGACAACTCGGCGGAGCGTTGTCGTAGAGAGCTGCGCCATAGCCGGGAGCTCCTGAGGCCGCCCAGGAGCCTCCCGCCGAGAAGAAGACCGGTCCGACCAGGAGCAGCACGAGAACCACGCCGGAGTCGAGTCGACGCATGGCAGTCCTCCCCAATCAGGCATGCAGGCGAATCCTTCGTCGGCGCATCTGGTGCGTCCGGTAGCGCGACCGCTGAATTGGGGCCACACCGGCTCACTCGCGCCACGCCCTGAATCCAAGGCCAGGGCAGGCCCCCGTTGGACCCTTCTTCGACGCACACTCATGCTTTCCTGCAGGAAGGTGCAGGACTGCGGACGGCCGGCAGAGGCTAAGGGCTAACTGCGGGGAGCTGCGGGAGTCTTCCTCGCGTCGGCGACCACACGGCTGAACTGCTGGTAGTAGAGCTTGGAGTAGAGGCCGGCGTTCGCCAGCAACTCCGAGTGCGTGCCGACCTCGACGACGCGTCCGCCCTCCATGACGACGATGCGGTCAGCGTTGAGGATCGTCGAGAGTCGGTGGGCGATGATCAGGGAGGTCCGGTCGCGGAGCAAGGCCTCGAGCGCCTGCTGGATCAGGTACTCGGAGGTGGCGTCGAGGTGGCTGGTTGCCTCGTCGAGGATCAGGATCCGGGGGTTCTTGAGCAGAGCTCGGGCGATGGCAAGGCGCTGTCGCTCGCCGCCGGAGAGACGGAAGCCACGCTCGCCGACGATGGTGTCATAGCCCTCCGGGAGGTCTGCGATGAACTCGTGGATCTGTGCTGCTTTCGCGGCCGCGACGATCTGCTCCTGCGTCGCGCCGGGCCTGGCATAGAGCAGGTTCTCGCGCACGCTGGCATGGAACAGGAAGGTGTCCTGAGTCACGGAGCCGATGTTGCGGCGCAGGCTGTCCTGGGTGATCGTGCGCAGGTCGTGGCCGTCGAGGGTGATGGTGCCCTCGGTCGGATCGTAGAAACGTGGGAGGAGGTAGGTGATGGTGGTCTTCCCCGCTCCGCTGGGACCGACCAGGGCGACTCGCTCACCGGGACGGATCTCGAAGGAGACGTCCTGCAGCGCCCATTGCCCGTTGTCATGAGTCGCCGCTGCCGCAGGCTCTTCTGTGGAGATCGGCCCGGTTGTCGAGCGAGGAGCACGCCGCGGGTACTCGAAGCTCACCTTCGTCAGGCGCAGGTGACCGTCGACCTGCTTGAGGTCGACAGCGTCCTTGGTGTCAGCGACTTCGGGGATCAGGTCGAGGTACTCGAAGATGCGCTCGAAGACGGCCAGGGCGCCCTGGACCTGCACATAGACACTCGCGAGCTGGCCCACGGGACGATAGAGGTTGGACAGGTAGGCAACGAAGGCGACGATGGTACCGACGGAGAGCGCACCTGCGATGGCCTGCTGACCACCATACCAGTAGATAAGGGCGGGGCCGGCGACGCTGAAGACCGAGAGGCACATGAAGAGCCAGCGGCCTGCCATGGCCTGCTTCACGGTGAGGTCGCGAACCCGGCGATTGTCGGCAGTGAACTCGCGGGCGTCCGCGTCCGCCTGGCAGAAGATCTTGGTGAGCACGCTGCCGCCAAGATTGAGGTGCTCCTCCATGAAGGCCAGCATATCGGCCTGGCTCTCCTGCGTCTCCTGCGAGAGGCGACGGCGGATCCGGCCCACGAGTCTCGTCGGGAGATAGAAGCTGGGGACGATGATGACCGCAAGGGTCGCCAGCCACGGGTCCATGGAGTAGATGACCACGAGTGTCGCGGTAAGGGTCATCACATTGCTCAGGATGGAGACGACGGTGTCGGTGGCGACGTTCTGGACGGCTGCCACGTCATTGTTGAGGCGCGAGACAATCTCGCCGGCACGTGTGGCCGTGTAGAAGCCAAGAGACTGCCTCTGCATGTGCCGGTAGAGCTGGTTGCGCAGGTCGTAGACGATGCCCTGGCTGATGCTCGCGTTCAGCCAGTTCTGCAGCACACCGATGAAGCCGCCGGTGATGGAGAGAGCGACGATTGCGCCGACCAGAAGGTGAAGAAGGCCGGGGTTCTTGTGGGGTATGGCCTGGTCGAGGATGCCGCGGACGCACAAGGGCGGCAGCACCCCAAGTCCGGAACTTGCGGCGATGCACAGCACGATGACGATCCACTGGACCCAGTAGGGACGGAAGTAGGAGGCAACGCGGCCCACCCGTGCCCGAGTTATGGGCAAGGGCACAAAATCGGGACCGACCATCGGTTGGCGCTGCAGACCATAGGTGCGGCCCATTCCTCCTACAGTTCGCTCAAATCCCATCCCACGCATAGGCATCCGACTCCTCGTTGGTCCAGACACGCTGCCATTTCAGGCGAACCTCCCAGGCCGCCCGGCGTGTGTTCGCGATTTCTCTTTCTCTTCATGACCTCCGAGACGCCCTGGAGGTTCATTATACCGCGGTCACGGCACCTCACGCCCTTTGTCTCCCTCTCCACGAACGGCACCTCACCCCCGTCTCGCTGTCGCTCGACTCCCCCTCTCCACGCGGTGGCGAGGGGGAAAGGCAAGAGGCAAAGGCCAGCGGCGAAAGGTAAGGGCACCTCACTGACTGCAGCCCCTACCCGCGAGTCGTGGTCGAAAGGCGGAGGGAGTCCGGTGCGATTGCGATCTCGTCGGTCCTCCCGTCGGCGAAGAGAAGGCGCAGTTGCCCGCCGGTTTCGGTCTGCTGAAGGGTGACGGTTGGTGCGGTCTCGCCCTTGTCGAGGGCGCACAGGACTACGACGAAGTGAGGATTGGCTGCAGTGGTGGAGCCGGCCAGGTAGGGAATGTCATACTTCGGCGTGCGGCCGAGCGAGAGAGCCAGCGGCTGCGGGCCGAAGGCGTAGACCTCACAGGCTGCCCCGTGGTTCCTGCCGAGTATGCGGGCACGGCCCGGGGCTTCGCCGATGACGATATCGTTGCGCTCGGCCCAACGGCTGGCGGTGTGAAGGCGCCACTGGAACTGATGGGGTGCCTGGTCGTCCATCGCGGCGTCGTCGGCGATCACAAGATAGGGCTGCGGGGCGCGGACGAAGAGGACGCTGCGGTGGAAGTGATGCAGGGAGTGGGCTGGATCGGCGGGATCATGTCGGTAAGCTCGGGTGGCATCGGCGAGGACGAAGGCGCTGTCGCCACGGTCCTCGAAGGCCGTGATGCGTCCCTGGGTGCAGGTGCCGGGTCCTCCGAAGGGCTGGCCCTCCCCGTCGATGACCAGCGTATTGTGGCACAGGGAGTCGTAGAGATGCGCCTCGGTGTCGACAACGAACTCCTCGCCCCGGGCGTAGAAGCTGAAGGTGCCCTCGTCGGGGTGATCCCAGATTCCGGTCATGCCCTCGCCACAGTTCACGGCCACTAAGGAGCCGCGCTCGCCCCAGCCGTCGCGGATCGCGACCTCGCCACGCTCGAAGCGCTGACTGAGGGGAAGGTGTGCAGCGACCGGGTCCTGGGCGACGAGGTCCGGGGCACACCAGAGGATCACGAAGGGAAGCTCGGCAGAGAGTCCCGTGCCAAGGCCCGGGTCGCGGGTTGTGAAGTCTGCCGGGTTCATCAGGCGCAACCAGGCCCAGTAGCCCACCAGATCCTGCTGCCGCGCGACGAGGTAGAGCATCGAGCCGGAGGGCGCCAGGGAAGGTGCAGTCTGGTTGGTCGGCACGAAGCGACGTGCCGAAGGGAGGAGCTGCCACAGCAGGTAGCGCGGGGCCTGAAAGACGCCACGAAGGCCTTGCAGGAGGTCGACGCCTGAGAGATCGCGGTATGCAAGGGCAGCCGGGACTGTGCTGTGGAGGCCATACCACAGGTAGCCAAGGCCCTCGTAGGGTGCGCCTGTGGCGTCGACGGTGTTCTCGAAGTACCCCCGCACGCGAGGAACCGCATAGCTCAGCCAGTCGTCGTGGCCGCCAAGGGCCATCGCGCAGAGGGCCAGGCCACCGTGGACGATGGCTGAGTGGTTGTGCGCCAGGCGATTGCGGACGAGGGCGCCGATGGGCACGCCGGAGCCTACTGTTCGCGGTCGGGGTGACTCGGCGAAGAGCCAGGCACCGAACTCAGCGATCTCGGCAGCCACCAGCTCGCGCTGCGCCGAAGTCATGCTCGGATAGAGCCAGTCGTAGGCAAGAGTATAGGCAAGGGCGGCATCGCCGACGGCCAGGTGATCATTGAAGGCGATGAAGTCTGCGGTGCTGAGTTGCTCGGCCGCTGCGCAGAGGACCTCGACCGCCTTGGTGGTGTAGCGGGCGTCCTCGGAGAGGAGGCCTGTCAGGGCCAGAGTCCAGAGGTGGTCCTGCAACATGCGCCCGGTGTAGGCCTTGGAGGTCAGGTAAGGGTTCGTCGGGAGTCGCAGGAACAGGTCTGCGCGGGCCTTGAGGAGCTGGTAGGCAGAGGCAGCGACGCCGCTCTGAACCTTGGCGCGCAGTCGCGGCAGGTCATCGGTGGTCAGGAGCAGACGAGGGTGCTTGACCTGGTCAGGCGATGCATTGCCTGGCTGGGCGTAGGTCGTCAAAGGCAAGGTTAGCAGGGCAAGGGCAACCAGCAGGGCTCGGGCGCCTGGGCTCGTCATGCTGTGTGTGGGTGGCTGTGGTGTCATGGCGTCTCCTCGGTCTTGTCTTGCGGTCTGGCGCGGAGGGCTCAGCGGTCGCACTCGTACAGGTTGATCGCAAGAGGGCTGAAGGTCATCGAGGCCACCTGGCCGGGCGTGAGAGTTGCGCCGGAGGTGAGGTCACGAAGGGTACCCTTCGCCCAGGGAAGCGGAGCCGTCTGCGGCTCTCGAGTGTGGTTGATGACGCACACCAGTGTCCGGTCGGCGGTCGTCACGCGTCGGGCTTCGAGCAGGCAGATCGTCTCGGGCGTGTCGAAGTGGCCGCGCTGCTGATCCCACTGCAGGTAGGGCACGTCACCGGTGCGCTGGTAAGCCTCCGGGAGACCTGGTGCAACGCCAACCACCTGCGGGAGGTTCTCTGGAGTCGTGACCGTGGACCGTGCCGCGAGCCTCTTGAGGAGCGGCTCGGGAAGCGGTCGGCCGTAGTCGTCGCTCGTGGGAAGGGAACCTGTGAAGAGGAGACGGACACGGTCGGGCAAGGAGGCCAGGGCCTGCGCCGTCGGTTGAGAGAGGGGCTCCGGGCCACAGACGAGGGTACCCTCGGAGAGAGTCGCGAGCTCGTCCTCGACGAGGTAGCGCCAGGGCTTGCCGAGGCAGGACATCCTCGCGCAGAGGACGGCAAGCGGGTGATCGCGTTGCTCCGTCTCCCAGGGGCCGTAGTAACCGGCGCGAGTGACCAGCACGCGGAGGTCCGCCTGCTCGTCGGCCTCGTGGAACTGACGCAACTGCGGCTCGAGTCTCCGCAAGTCGCGAAGGATGCCGGGTGTCGCGGCATGGACCGTGCTGATGGCCGGCTTCTGCCACTGCCCCCAGGCGAAGCTGGCGGTCAGGTACTCCCCCAGGATCGCGCTGAGGAAGTAGCGGTAGCGTGAGCGCTCCACCGACGGACGGAAGGCGTAGTTGTCGTGGTAGAGATGAAGCTCGGAGTTGAAGACCGGCTTGTGGACGGTGTCGGCGGCGAGCTTGAGGCGCCAGGGCGGGTATTCGGAGACCACATCGTCCCAGCAGGTCATGGTGAAGGCACCGCAGGCGCGCTGAAGGAAGGGGTCGAGGCTGGTCTTCGCGCCGTAGAGCTTCTCTCCGAGCACCGGCCGAAAAGCGTGGTCGAAGAGATAGCCGTAGAACTGGGCAAAGCGCTCCCCGGCATAGCTGCGCAGGTCGACGGCCGTCTGAGCCTGAGCAGGATCGCGGACCTCCTGGAAGGAGGCGAAGTCAGTGCCCCAGGCGGCGTTGAGCGTCGCCACGTCGCCGTACTTCGCGTGCAGCCAGCCCTGGAAGCCTGACCACCATCGAGGCGTCTTCTCCGGCGAACCGACTGCAGGGCCGACCTCGTTACCCAGGATCACACCCAGGACGGAAGGGTGGCCGGCGAGAACCCGGGCCCAGTCCGTCACGAGCGGAAGCGCCTGCTCGGGGTGCAGAGCCTGATCCTCCAGGCCGCCGCCCTCGCCCTTTGAACCATACTGGACGTTGTGGAGCAGGACGAAGGCCATCCCGTTGCGGTCGCACCAGTCGAGGACTGCCTGCGCACGAGCCTCCACGGGCGAACCGGGCTTCGGTAGGGTCCAGGCCCAGGAGGCGAACTTGAGGAGGTCAAAGCCGTCGGCCTTGATGCGCTCCAGTTCCTTGACGGCCTCGGCAGGCTCCTGGGGGCAGAAGAAGACCACGCCATGATGCATGGGCGTCGTCTCGGCAAGGGCAAGGCCGGGTAACAGGGATAGGCAGAGAACGGCAAGGCGCATGTCTGTACTCCAGGTGCGCGGTGTCCTAACGGTCGGCAAGGATCCTGAGGACAAGGTCATCGTCGAAGGGCGGCGACAGGAGCTTGCAGCTACCCGCCTGGTGCTGGAGCTCGCGACGCTGCAGCACTTCGCCACTGACGGGGCTCACCCACTCGGCGCTGTAGCTCCCGGCCGGAAGGCGAAGTGAGAGCTCTACCGGACCGCCGGGCTCCTTGCGCTCGGGGCGGTACAGGTAGAGCGCAACCTGGCGACCGGGCTCGACAAGAGCCTGGGCGACCACTCCCTGGGGCAGCGGGCTGTCGAGGACTGCGAGGTCCGGCGACATCCTCACGAAGTCGAAGCCGTGGAGGAAGCGGGAGAGGAACCCCAACTGACGGCGTAAGGTCGGAGTTCCGCCACCCGGCTGCTCCGGCGGGTACTCGAAGGTCCCGTCCTCGTGGCCTACCGTGAAAGAGTAGTCGAGGTTGTTATACAACCCGCCGCCGGATAGAAGGAAGGCCCAGCCCTCCATGCGGTAGCGGGCATCGGTGGTGCCGCTGAATCCCGTCTCATTGTCGCCGATGACGCGGTTGAGCTCGTAGTTCATCGCGACGGTATCCGGTGGAAAGGCGTAGTGGAAGTTGAGGATGGAGACCCTGGGGTCGGGGTCGGTGACTTGTGCCTTGTGGTTGGCGATGTTCTGGGAGATGAGATGGCGGTGCGCGAAGGACTTCTCGGCGTCGACGATCACTCCGGAGATACGGCGCTGCCAGCTATCGGGGACCTCGCGGACGTAGGGCTCGTTCATGATCTCGTAATAGAGGTTGTCGAAGTCGCGCAACTCGGCGACGACCTTGCGCACCATGTCTTCCTGGACAGGCAGCAAGCCCCCATGCTGGTCGAGGGTGTAGACCTGCTCGCGCGTTACCTTCCCCAGACCATTGATGCTATTGACCGCGTTCATCGGGCTCAGGCGCCACTGCTCCTCGCCGTAGAAGGGGCAGAACAGGTTGACCTCGACGATGATGCCCCGGTGGGAGGCCTGCCGCAGGAAGCCGGTCAGACGCGCGAAGTAGGCCGGGTCCCAGCGGGAGAGGTCGAACTTGTTGCCACCGTTGACATAGCCGGGCTCGTCGCTGCGAGCCCAGGGACAGAGCAGTCGTCCTGCAGCCGGTGCGAGGACGTTGCGGGCGATCTTGAAGGCACCCGGGTGCTCCATGTAGGCGCCGACGAAGGTGCGAGTGTGATTGAGGCCGCAGGCCTGGAGCGTGTCGAGGTACTTGCGGTAGTCGAAGTCGGCATTGAGCACCGCACCGTAATGCTCGCCCGAGGTGACCAGAATTGTGGGCCTGCCTCGGAAGAGGAAGTAGTGCGGGTTGTCGGGATGTAGCTTGAGCGGCTCGGCGGGCGCTGCGCCGGCCTGCGATAGAGCCAGTAGAGCAAGGGCTGCAAGGAAGAGCAAGGCTACCAACATCGCTATCGCCTCCAGACGAGAGAGGATCAGTCGGACAGCGGCTCAAGGTGTGGCGGCACGCATCGCGGCAACGTCGACAAGGAAGCTGGACTGGGCTGCGAAGGCGCTGCGTGGATCGAAGCAGATGAGGTCGGCACCCACGCGGACGGTGGCATCGTCGAGACGCTGGATCTGGGGGAAGGCCCCGCCGGGCTCCTGTGGATAGACGACGGTGAGGAAGCTCCAGTCCTTCGCCGGTCGGGAGTTGCTGATCCACAGGTTGTGGCCGCAGACGATGTTGTCCTTGCGCCACTCGCGGTAGTCCTCGCCGGTGATGGGGTTGAGGAAGCCGTCGAGGCCCTGACGGTCCTGCAGCACCAACTCGTCGGGATGGGATAGCTGCTGCAGGCGAACGCGGACCTTGCCGACGCTGTAGTCAAGGCGGAAGCTGTTCGGGTCGAAGTCGATCGGGTCGTCGGGCAGAATGTGATACAGCCAGGTGAAAGTGGCCGGCTGAGTGGTGGCGACGTCGTCGTAGATCACGAAGTAGCGGTTGCGCAGGTGGAGGATATGGCGCACGAAGCGGGACAGATAGGGCAGCGCCCGCTGCTGGTAGACCTTGTCGAGCGGGAGACCCCAGCGAGCGTAGTTGCCGGGCTGCGTCGGGTAGCAGTGGGTGACGTCGCCCGCGAAGTAGGTGTACTGGTCGCCGCGCTGGAAGCCGACGATGCGCCCGTAGGTCGGCGAGGTCTGCCCGGTGCCTGGCTGGGCCTGGCCGAGGCCGTCGATGAGGAGCGTGTTGTGGCTCATCGTGTGGTAGGCGAAGGCGTCCAGATTGGCTGAACTGCCGCCACCGTGGTTCAGCATCTGCCCGTAGGCGTGCAACTGGAAGGAGCCGTCGGAGTTGAAGGAGTGGCTGAACCCTCCCCGTGGGCGGCACTGGAAGATGACTCCGGTTCCCTCGTTGTAGGTGCTTCGCAGGCTGGGCGGTCCACTGGCCGCCATCGCCCAACCGTCGATCGGGAACAGGGCCACCGGGTCGCGCTCGGGCTCCGGTGTGGGCTGGTTGTAGTAGGCGGGAAGGACGTACTCGATCCAAGGACGGAAGGTGGAGAAGTCCTTGCCGCCGTACTGCTGCCAGTTGAGGAGGAAGCGGCCCTCACCGGTGAGGTAGGCGAACTTGCGCATGTGGGCCAGGTGATTGCCGGGCGAAGCGTTCGCCTGGTTGCCCCAGGCGTGGTGGTCCATACCCACGGGGATGACTCGGCAGAACCAGTCACCGAGGCGACGATAGAAGGGATTGCGGCCGAGGTGGGCCCCGGGCAAGGCCGTGTCGAAGTAGAGCGTTGCGTTCATGAGCCACTTGCACTTGGAGGTACCGTAGCCCGCGCCCTCGTTCCAGGCCTCGTCAAAGCCGTGACTGCAGGTGACGCCCACCAGGTAGTTACTGATGAGATCATACCAGGCCTTTCCGACCGGACTGTGCTCGTAGAGGACGAGGCCGCAGACGGCGGTGTCCATGGCGGCCTCGAACTGGTGACTGGCGGCCATGCCGGCAAGAGAAGAAGCCCGAACAGTGGGCTGACCGGCTCCGATGGTAGTTCGGTAGCGAAGGGTGACGGTGAGCTTGCGAGCGCCCTGAAGTGCGACGGACTGAGACCAGGCGCCTCGCTGAGTGCTGTCCCGGCAGAGGATGCCGACGGCACCTGTACCGTCGGCGCCACCCTTGGGGTCGAACTTGAGGTCGGCAGCGGTGCCGTAGTCGCTGCTTGACCAACCGGCCGGGGCGTTCGCGGTTGCCTGGGCGAAGTCGGGATTGCGCACCAGGGCGGTGCCCTTCTCGTCGGTCACCTGCACGCGGTCCCACCACACCTCACCGGCGCTGTAGTAGTTGAAGGGCTCGATCGCCACGTGAGTGGCGCCCGCGGGAACGGGCACCTCCCAAGTCTGCTCGCGCCACTGGTCACTGGGCATGACGGTCTGCCGGGAATCGCCAAGCTGCAGGGACCGGTTCGCCTCGGAGCGGAAGGTCAGGCGGAGCATGCCGCCACGTCCACCACCGGCGGCCCAGGAGAAACGGTTCATGATGTGGTCAACGCGCCACTGGAGTGAGTTGATCATGACCTGGCGCTCGGATTCCGTCAGGTCGCGGTAGAGCCAGTCGAAGAGCAGCGCCAGGTGCTCGTTGCCCTGGGTCGCGTCCTCGCTGCCGTCGCCGCCGAGACCTTCAGGAGAGGAACGTCCACCGGGAGGATAGGCGGCCCACTGCAGTGCCCGCTCCTTGACGGCGGCGTAGCGCGGATCGCCGGTCATCCGCCAGACGAAGCAGACGGTGACCAGGTCCTCGGCGATGCTGTAGAAGGGCTGCTGCGGCTCGGTTCGCCGGTCGGAAGTCGGGAAAACAGCCCACCAGGGCTTCCTGAGGATGCTGTCGGCACGCTGGATCATGTAGTCGAGGGCGGCCCTCGAGGAGGGGTTCTCCTGCGCCAAAGCCCGGATACGAGGCAGGTTCGCGGCGGTGAAGAGCACTCGCGGGTGAGCGGGAGTGGGAAGCTTCGGGACGGCGAGAGCGGAGCGGTCCCACTGGCTCGCCTGCGGGGAAAGGGTGAAGGACCGGACGGCACTGAAGCGCTGCTTCGGGGTGCCGAGGTCGTAGCCAAGGCGCCAGTACCACTTGGACGAGCCCGTCAGTACCGGCAGGGCATTGTAGAAGTTGTAGGGACTCGTCACGTTGACGACTGGGTCGGAGCAGTCGGGATTGGCGGAGATCTGCAAGGTGAAGGAGTGACTCGTGTCCGACCAGTCCTTCGGCCAGTCAGGCCACAACGGCCAGCTCATGCGTGGTGGGTTGAGGTCGACAACCTCGCCGTCGAAGGGACGCCAGTTGACGTAGCGGCTGTAGTGACTGCGCGGATTGTCGGGCACACGTGCGGCCGCGCCAATCCGCAGGGGCTCGCAACTCGTCTCGCAGGCAAGGCAGATCAGGGTCAGGACTGCAGCCAGACCCGTCAGTTCACGCAGCAACATTGCCACCGACCTCCCTGCATTGAAAGCGCCGGGGATGCGCTTGGGTATGGGTTGGGTTCGCCGCACAGGTGATAGACGCCTGCCGCCTGCCGGAAGGTCGGACCGGGCAAGGATGAAGGGTGGCAGGTTTGGCGCTGCTCGGGGTGGAACCGCCCCTCACCACCGTTCAGGAGGAGGGAGTCTGCTCATGCCGTCACGAGTGCTGATGGTCTCGCTGTGTCTCGGGACACTGCCCCTTTGTGGTGTCATGCCCGCTGGAGCCCAGGCGAACCTGGTGCCGAACCCGGGCTTCGAACTGGCCGATGGGGACGCCCCTGCCTTCTGGGAGATGCGCACGCCGACCGACGAGGTGCGCGAACTGAGCTGGTCGGCTGAGGTGGCCCACAGCGGACGACACTCGATGTGCATCCGCAACAACGCCGCCGTGATCAGCCGGTGGCGCACGGGCTACCTTGGCGATCTGGTGATCAAGCCTGGGTCCCGGTGCGAACTGAGCGGTTGGGTGAAGAGCGCAGCACTGGAGGGCGTGGCTCACCTGCGGCTGTACTTCATGAGCCCGAGCGGGGAGATCCTGGCGCAGCCCGACTCGGAACGAGTGTCCGGCGATAGTGATTGGACGCGAGTGACCCTCACGACGACGGCACCCGCGGTGCCCAGCTACTCAATGGTATACCTGGAGATGAACGGTCGCGGGACTGCCTGGTATGACGACCTGGTGCTGAGCGCTGAGAGGGGTGGCGAGGTGCTCGGTGGCGAGAGGAAGGCTCCGGTCTGCGGGCCGGAGGACTTCTGGGAACTGAAGGGATTCGAGCGTACCCGGCGCGGTGACGCCTACTGCCTGCAACTGCCGCCGGAGGTGACAGAGGGCACGGCGCTGCTGTACTTCACGGGAGACACGGGGCGCTATGATGTCAAGGTGGCGTACTTGGATGAGCCCGACGGAGCGGCGACGATCTCGGCGAGTCTCAACGGTAAGGAACTGGGCTCGAAGACACTGAACGAAGTGACCGAGGGCACCGCCGACGTGCGCAAGGAGTGGACGCTCAAGGGCGTCGACCTCCAGCGCAACAGCAAGCTGGTGCTCAGGGGGAAGGCGGACGTGGGCGAGTATTGCCGCCTGCTGAGTGTGAGCTTTGCGCCGGCCGGGGGATTCTCCGGAGTGCTGCTTGGTGCCGACCAGCTTCCTCCGCCCCCTTCCCTACTGGTCTATCAGGGCGCCTCGGAAGTGGCTGCCGGGCGCTCGATGGTCGCGGCCTTCCTGGACAAGTACGCAACCGGTCCGCGGAATGCAGAGCGAGAGGCGCAGTTGGCGGCGCTGAAGACGCCAGCCGACTGGCTCGCCTATCAGAAGGGCCTGCGGGCCCGTCTCGCGGAGTATCTGGGACCCTTCCCGGCACGGACGCCGCTGAACCCGCGAGTGGTCGGGACGGTTGAACGCGAAGGGTATGCGATCGAGAAGGTGATCTACGAAAGCTGCCCGGGGTACTTCGTGACCGCCAACTTCTACCGGCCCAAGGGGCGAACGTTTCCGGTTCCCGGCGTGATCTTCGTCTGCGGACACTCGAACGAGGGCAAGGGATGGGTGCTGTATCACGAGACCTGCCTGGGGCTGGTGCAGAAGGGCTATGCGGTGCTTGCCATCGACCCGCAGGGACAGGGCGAGCGCTCAGAGTACTTCGAGCCGGAGACCCTGAAGAACCTGGTCGGCACTACCGTTCCGCAGCACCATCAGTTGCTGCGTCCTTCCTTCCTCGTGGGCCAGACGCTGGGCGGCTATCGCACCTGGGACGCGATTCGCGGTGTCGACTATCTGGTCTCGCGTCCTGAAGTCAACGCGGAGCAACTCGCGGCCGTCGGCAACTCCGGTGGCGGGCAGATGGCCCTGTTGGTGACGGCAGCGGACGAGCGGATCAAGGTGTGCGCTGCCGCCCATCCCGGCGGTAGCTGTGAGAACACCTACCTCAACGGGATCTCGCTCCGCGACAAGGAAGTGCTGAGCCTCATCGCGCCGCGACCGTGCCGGTTCATCGTAGGCAAGGACTCGGGAGAGACGCATCACGTGCCACGGGCGGCCGACATGCAGCGGTTCTACGTGGGGATGGGCTACGGGACCGACCGGTGCGAGGTGAAGTGGGTCGACGGAATCCACGACATGAAGCAACCCAAGCGTGAGGCTGCCTACGAGTGGCTGAACCACTGGCTGGGGAAGGAAGCTGAGGGGACGGCGGAGGCGAAGCTGGAACCGCTGACGGCCCAGGAGCTGTGGTGTACGGAGAGCGGGTTCGCGGTGAAGTCGCTGGGCGGAGCGACCGGACAAGCGCTGAACCAGCGGCGGCTGGCGGAGATTGCACCGCACCGCGTGGCACCTGCTTCGGCGTCGGAGGCGCAGAGACAGGCAGAGGCGCTGCGGAAGGCCGTTCTTGCGCGACTAGGGCTGCACGTGGCGGCGAATCGCCCGGCACCGGAAGTGCGTGTCCTGCGTGAGGTGACCGGGTCGGGGTTCACAGCCCAGATGCTCACCCTCCAGGCGGAGCCCGGGATCAACCTTCCGGCGGTGCTGCTGCAGCCGCAGTCACCTCGCCCCGGCGCGCCGGTGGTCATTCATGCGGCAGAGCGCGGGAAACCAACACGGTACGATCTGCCCTCGCTGCCGCTGAGCTTGTGTCGGGCGGGGTATGTGGTGCTGTCGGTGGATGTCCGCGACGAAGGCGAAAGCGATCCGATGGCCGGTCAGTATCCGGCGAGTGCGGCTGGGTACGTGCCGACGCAGTGGAGCAAGGACACTCGATCCATCACGGCCTACGGCTGCCTGGGACGCACCATGATCGGGATGCAGGCCTACGACGTTCTGCGCGCCTGTGACTACCTGCGGACGCGGCCTGATCTTGGCGGCCGCAAGACAGTGCTGGTCGGCGAAGGACTGGGCGGAGTGTGGGCGTTGCTGGCCGGTGCGCTGGACTCGACGGTATCGCAGGTGGTCACGCTGCATACGCTGTGCTCGCTGCGGCAGCTCATCGAGAACCCGTACCATGAGGTATACGACTACTTCTGGATGCCCTCGGCCTTGGCCGACTTCGACCTTCCGGAGCTGGCGGCGCTGGTTGCGCCACGACGCGCCCTGTGGATCGACCCGGTGGAGGCGATGAACAGGCCGGTGACGGCCAAAGACTTCGGGCGGTACGCGGGATGGTCGCAGGAGATGGCGACCGCGCTGGGCGGGTCGCTGGAGTGTGTGGCGACTGGCGAGGGAACTCTCGACCAGACCTCGGCGGAAGTGTTGCGGGCGCTGCAGACGCGCTGAGAGGGACTTGTGTTGCGAGGTGAAGTGAAGCGCGGGTGACATAGCCCGCGCTTCGTGGTGACCGGTCTGCTCGGCAGTGCGTGCTATCGCTGCCAGTGGGCCAGGAGGTAGTCGATGTACCGATCCATCATCTCGCCGGGGATGTTGGGCGGCAGGTGATTGCCGACGGCAAGGATCAGCCCCTTGCAGCCTCTGGCGGCCTCGAAGGTCCTGTCGAGGCTGTCCTTCACCGTCTCCCAGGGGCGGAAGGCCAGGTCCCGGCAGTCCACGTAGCTCCCCACCAGGCAGCAGCGGTCTCCGAAGTGGTCGACCATCCAGCCGAAGTCGTTACAGGGCTCGAAGATGAAGCCATCCACGCCCAGGTCCGCGATGTCCTCGGCGAACTCCGTGAAGTTGCCGTCGGAGCAGAACAGTATCTTCTTGCCGGCAGCCTTGAGTGGCTTCCACAACTCGCCGTAGCGTGGCAGGATGACCGACCTGTAGATGCTGGGATGCATGAAGGCGCCGCTGGTCCAGACGAAGTCGTCATGTTGGATGATGACTTCGGCGCTGGTCTGGGCCCAGGCCTTCATGTGGTGCTCGGTGAAGCGGAAGAGGCGGTCGAGGACGCCTTCCAGCTTCGCGGGCTCAGAGGCGGCCAGAAGCAGCATGTCCCAGCCGAAGGCCTGGATCGCGCCGGAGATGATGGTCTTGTAGTAGCCGCCCGTCACCAGTTGGTCGGGGCGAGTCTCGCGTGCGCCCTGGATCTGCTTTTCGTAGGTGGCCACCTGCTCGGAGAAGTCGGGCAGGCCATACTCGGCGATGGGATCGAAGGCCCAGACCTCCTCCGGTGTCCTGAAGGGGCACTCCTTGGGCTGGCGCAGGTCACTGCCATCGGCGGCGTACTCGGCATGGCCCATGTCGGTGGCGCGACCGAGGGCCAGCCAGTTACCGTGGAGACCGTCGTTCGTGCCGAAGGAGAAGTCGAAGCCCCAGAGCTTCTCAAGCTCGAGCATCGCTGCCGGATCGGCGGGATCGAGACCTGTCTTCCGGCGCAGGTAGTCCTTGTGGTAGCCCAGGCTGTACTCGGTATGACCGAAGCGTGGCGTGGGCTTGAGGTTGATGCAGTCAAGGGCAATCTGCCGGCTCATGGGGTAGCTCCCGGGGTAAGCAATCACGCAAGGCGAGCCTAGGTTCGCGGGTGATCGCAGGCCACCTCCTTACGGCTTCGGCACTGCGTTCCCAGGAGGTGGCCTGTGGCAAGAGGCCGAATGGTGCAGCAAGAACTAGAGGTACTACTTCCCACGCGGAGGAGCCTGGTCGTGACCAATCGCGAGCGCTACGTGAACTGCGTGACCTTCCGTCCCGTGGACCGAGTCCCGAACCACGAACTTGGGATCTGGGGCCAGACCTATGACCGCTGGCTGACCGAGGGCATGCCTCCGGAGGCGATTCGTGAAGCCTGGTTCGACGGGATCGAGTACTTCGGCCTCGACCGGCGCGAGTTCCTCAACATCAACCTGGGGATGATCCCGGCCTTCGACCACGAGATGATCGAGGAGACCGACCGCTATGTGATCGCCCGAAATGGGCAGGGCATCGTGACCAAGGCACTCAAGGAAGGCACGGCGCACGGGACGCGCATGTCCATGGACCAGTACCTGCGCTTCCCGGTGGAGACCCCGGAAGACTTCGCCGCCCTCAGGAAGCGCTACGAGGCAAGCAACCCGCTGCGCTACCCAACCTACTGGGACAGCCGGGTGAAGTGCTGGAACGCCCGCGAGCACACAATGTGCCTGGGCGTGAATACCTGTGTGGGCCTGTATTCGAACCTGCGGCGCTGGATGGGCACAGAGAACCTCTCGCTGGCCTTCTACGACCAGCCGGAGCTGGTGCACGAGATGGTGGAGTTCGTCGCCGACTTCACGATGCAGACCGTGCAGCGGGCCGTCGAGGACGTGGACATCGACTACTTCAACTACTTCGAGGATTTCGCGTGCAAGTCGGGGCCGCTGCTCTCGCCGGCGATCTTCCGCAAGTTCTTCATGCCGCACTACAAGCGCATGAACGAGTTCTTCCGAGCCCACGGGATCACCATCATCGCGCTGGACTCGGACGGGAACACGGAGCCGCTGATACCGCTGCTGATTGAGTGTGGGGTGACGCTGCACTGGCCCTGCGAGATTGCCTCGGGGATGGAGCCGCAGAAGCTGCGCAAGGAGTATGGTCATGACCTCGCGCTCTCCGGCGGCATCGACAAGCGAGAGATCGCGAAGGGCCCGGAGGCGGCTGAACGCGAGGTCCTCCGCAAGGTCCCTGAGTTGACTGCGGACGGCGGCTACATCCCGACGCTGGACCACACCTTCCCGCCGGACATCTCGTACGACAGCTTCCTGCACTACCTGGAGATCAAGCAGAAGTGCCTGGAGGGCTAAACGCACTCATGGTCCCCGGGAGCGCGGTAGAATCGCGCGGGACTGAGCACAAGGGAGTCGCACCGGTCACCTGGCGTGCAGTGACGCTGGGGTGTGTGTTGGTGCCGCTGAACGTGTGGTTCGTGGTGACCGGGCTCTACTGCGGGCAGAGCCGCCCGACCACGGTCAGCCTGATCTTCAACGTGGTCATCACGATTGCAGTGCTGGCGCTGCTCAACGGCACGGTGCGACGGCTCAGGCCGAAGTGGGCACTGAGTCAGGGCGAGCTCGTGGTGATCTACGCCATGCTCAGCCTTGGGTCGGCGGTCGCAGGACTGGACCAGATTCAGACCTGCGCCGAGGTCGTCGCGCACCCGATCTGGGGAGCCACGCCGGAGAACAAGTGGGAGGACCTGTTCGTCACCCAGATGCCCAAGTGGCTGACGGTGAGTGACGAGCGGGCGCTGCAGGCGTACTTCGACAGCCACCGGCCGATGTTCGAGACGCACTACTGGCGACCGTGGCTGCGAGTAGCGGCACTGTGGTCGGGCTTCAGCCTCACGCTCATCATGGTCATGACCTGCCTGAACACGCTGTTCCGGAAGCAGTGGACGGACGAGGCCAAGCTGAGCTTCCCGATCATCCAGCTTCCGCTGGAGATGACCCGGGCTCGCTGTGCGCTGTGGACGAGTGGGCTGTTCTGGATCGGGTTCGGGGTCGCCCTCTTCATTGACCTGCTGAACGGTCTGCACTTTCTGTACCCGAAGGTGCCGCACATCCTGGGTGAGATGGGGTCGCAGTACGACCTGAACACCTACGTGCGGAATCAGCCCTGGCGGGCGATCGGCTGGACGCCGATGCGCGTCTTCCCCTTCGGCGTCGGGCTGGCGTTCTTCATCCCACTGGACCTGGCCTTCAGCTCGTGGTTCTTCTACGTGCTCAGCAAGTTCCAGCGGGTCGGGGCCACTGCGCTCGGCTGGGGAAACCTGCCCAAGGCCCCGTGGATTGACGAGCAGATGCATGCCGCGTATCTCGCGCTCGCGGTATTCTGCCTGTGGTCGTCGCGCAAGCACCTGAAGGACTCGCTGTACGCGGCGCTCGGGTATCGGGCCTATGACGACAGCGGCGAGCCCCTTCCCTACTCCTGGGCGCTGTGGGGAGTGATCGTGGGCTGCGTCGCGTTGCTGGTGTTCTGCCTGCGTGCGGGGATGACGCTGTGGCCCGCGGTGGCCTTCCTGGTGATGTACTTTCTGGTCTCGATTGCGATTGCGCGGATTCGTGCCGAGCTGGGATCGCCGGTTCACGACCTGCACAAGATCGGCCCGGAGGCGATCATCACCGAGGTGATCGGCGCTGGACCGCTGGGCGTGGCAAACCTGACGATGTTCTCGTTCTTTTGGTCCTTCAACCGGGCGCACCGGAGTCATCCGATGCCGCACCAGTTGGAGGCGATGAAGCTGGCTGACGAGGTGGGGCTGGACCAGCGGCAACTCACCGGCGCTCTCATGCTGGCGACGGTGCTGGGGCTGGCCGTCGGCTGGCTGGTGATGCTCAACGACGGCTTCGCCTATGGAGGTCGTTCGGGGAAAGGTCAGGAAGCCTTCGTGCGGCTCCAGGGATGGCTGACGAGCCCCGGTGAGACGAACTGGTATGCTGTGGCTGCCCTGGCCGGCGGGGCGATCGTGACGGGGTTCCTGGCGGCCATGAGGTCGCGCTTCGCCTGGTGGTCGCTGCATCCCGTGGGCTTCGCGGTCTCGGGTGGCTGGTCAATGTCGCTGTTCGCGCCGTCGATTCTGGTGGCGTGGTTGGCGAAGGCGATCCTCCTTCGCTACGGCGGGATGTCCTCCTTCCGCCCGGCGTCGCGGTTCTTCTTCGGGATGATTCTGGGCGAGTTCCTGGCCGGCACTTGGTGGGGCCTGTACGGGATTGCGCTGCACCAGCCGATGTACAACTTCCTTCCCTGACCCCTGGCGAAGAGGGGCTTACGACTCGGGAGAGGCATGGACCAATGACCGTTCGCGAACGCTTCAAGGCTGTGATGAACTTCGAGCCCTTCGACCGGCTGCCCGTGGTCGAGTGGGCCGTCTGGTGGAACCAGACCATCGACCGCTGGCACACGGAGCAACTGCCGGCGGAGGTGGTGGACCGTTATGACATCTGTCGACACTTCGGGCTGGATCTGTACCTGCAAGGCGGGTTCCCGATTCGTGGCAAGGGCTGCCCTGCGCCTGCTTCACATGGAGCGGGAATCCTGACCAACGCAGAGGAGTACGAGCAGGTTCTGCCCTTCCTGTACCCCGAGGGGGTCGTGAACCATGGGATGTGGGAGCAGTGGGCACAGATGCAGGCGAAGGGCGATGCCGTGCTGTGGTTCACGCTGGAGGGGTTCTTCTGGTACCCGCGAACGCTGTTCGGAATCGAGCGGCACCTGTATGCGTTCTTCGATCAGCCTGAGCTGATGCGGCGGATGAATCAGGACCTCGTCGAGTGGCAGATCCGGGTGGTCGAGGAGCTGTGCGAGGTCTGCACGCCTGACTTCATGACCTTCGCCGAGGACCTGAGCTACAACCACGGGCCGATGCTGTCGAAGGCCATGTTCGACGAGTTCATCCTGCCCTACTACCAGCAGATCATCCCGCGTCTGCGCGAGCGTGGGATTATTCCGATCATCGACTCCGACGGCGATGTGACGGTCCCCGCCTACTGGTTCGAGGAGGCTGGGCTTGAGGGTATCCTGCCGCTGGAGCGCCAGGCCGGAGTCGATGTGGCACGTCTTCGGAGCGAACACCCGCGGATGCGGTTCATCGGGCACTTCGACAAGATGACCATGAACAAGGGCGAGGAGGCAATGCGTCGGGAGTTCGAGCGACTGCTCCCAACGGCTTCGCAGGGCGGGTACATCGTTAGCTGCGACCACCAGACACCGCCCGGCGTTTCCTATGACCAATACCAACTGTATCTGCGCCTGTTCCGCGAGTATGCGGAGGAGGCAGGGCAGAGATCACGGCAGTAGTCAGACGTCCAGTCTGCCCGGTGAGAGCCGGGCTCAAGGAGAGAGTCCCAGGATGCGAGCCAAAGCACTCATCTGCGATGAACAGCAGCACTTCAGCCTTGAAGAGGTGGACCTGCCGGACATGACGGCGAAGCAGATCGCCATCCGGACACTGTACACCGGCGTCAGTATCGGCACCGAGTTCGCGCTCATCCGCAACAAGATCTCGTGGGGACCCTATCCCCTGTGCACCGGGTACCAGGGCACCGGAATCGTGGAGGCCGTCGGTGCGGAGGTGGGCAACTTCGCGGTCGGCGACCGCGTGTACTTCCGGCGCAACGATGCCATGGCGCTTGCAGACGGGCAGAAGGTGTCCTGCGTGAGTGGCTCGCACTGCTCCTACGCGATCCTGGACCCGAACACCAGCCATGGCGCCGCGGTGCTTCCCGAGGGTGCGCCGATTGACGTCGCGTCGATGTTCGTGATGCCTGCGGTCGGGCTGAATGGCGTCGATATGGCGAACCCGCGCATGGGGACGACGGTCGTCGTGCACGGTGCCGGGATGATTGGCCAGGCTGTGATCGCCGCCTGCGCTCACCGCGGCTGCGTGGTCATCGCCATCGACATGAACGACAAGCAACTCGAGACCGCGCAGAAGATGGGCGCCGACTATGTGATCAACGCCGCCACGAGTGATGCGAAGGCCGAAGTCGAGAAGCTGGTACCCGGTGGCGCGGACATGGTGTTCGAGTGCACCGGCATCCCGGCGTGCATCAATGTGGCGGTTGAGCTGTGCCGCCGCGACGGGTCCTTCGTGTGGCAGGGGAACTACGGGGCAGCGCCGCTGTCCTTCAACTTCCTCCCGGCGCACGGACGGCGGCTCAAGATGTTCCTCCCCTGCGACGACGGCATGGCCCCCTGCCGCCGAGCGGTCGTGAAGAACATGGCGATGGGTGCGCTCAAGTGGGAGCACACGGTCACGCATCGCATCGAGGCTGCAGAGAGCCCGGCGATGTACGAGCGCATCAACCAGGGCGACCGCGACGTCATCGGGGTCATCGTCCACTGGGCTGACTAGCCCGCATTATTCATGAGTTGCTGAGGAAGTGAAACCGGAGAGACGTCGAAATGGGGTTCTGCGCCAACAGAAGGCCCTTTCGGGAGGTCTCTCCGGTATGACACAGTGTCTTGGCCAGCTGCT